>JBAZWK010000001.1:0-66034 GCA_041660365.1 Candidatus Shapirobacteria bacterium
ATATAACGCTGGCCCTCCAGCTGAGATAATACCGCTTTTTATCTTAAATCTTTTTCCTCTATCCATACGATCACGGATAACGTCTTTTTCATAAGCCGCAAAGGCAGCCAAAATGTTTTGAAGTAATGTATCAATACTTGGTTCGCCTACTTTTGGACAATTGAGATAAACTGAATTAATACGATAATTGTTAAATAATTGGGAAAAATCGGCATAAATAACAAAATCGCGAGCAAGTCGGTCAATACCAACCATAAGAACAGACTTGCCTTCATTCTTAGGTACCCATTCTTTTAATTCCAGTAGCGCTGGCCTATCATCGAGAGTTCCAGATAAAGCCTCATCCACAAACCATGTCTCAACCTCATAGTCGTTGGCTAAGGCATATTCTTCTATTTTGTCGCGTTGTGATTTAGTATCTTGTCCATCTGTACTTACACGAAGATAGGCAGCTGCTGGTTTTAACATTATTGTTTAATTGTCTTGCGTGCTTTTGCAACAGCAATTCCTCTTTTAACTCTTTCACTCATAACGTCTTTTTCGTACGCAGCAAAAGCGCTGAGTATATTTTGTAATAGAGAATCATGAGTAGCTTCTCTATCCTTATGACAATTCAAATATGTTGTGTTGATATTATTGTCTATAAACAACTTGGAAATATCAGCATAAAGTACGAAATCTCTAGAAAGTCGGTCAATTCCAGTTAATAGAATTGTTCTGCCTTTATTATTTGGTACCCATTCTTTTAACCCCAACAATCCTGATCGGTTTCTATCGTTGGCCGAGGTGTTTTTGTCTACAAACCATTTTTCTACTTGGTAGTTGTGTGTTTTGGAGTAATTTGTAATCTGACTTTTTTGAAACTCTAGGTTTTCTTGAGTTCCTCTTATATAAGCTACTGCTTTCATATGCTTAATCTGAATAATTAATATATCAAAGCCAAACTATTCCTCCTGTTCATTTGTCTTCAATAAAAAATTGTAACACCAAGACATTGTCCTTGTGTAAAGATGTTTTTGACAATATTAATATAGTGTTCTAAATTAGGGATAATCTGTATTGTTTCGATTAGAATTTTAATTCTATTGTGTCTTTCCTTGGATCAAACATTATTGGTTCAGTATCTTTATAAAGAGGATGATTCCTATAATAAGAATGAGTTTTATTATAATCAGCTACTTTTTCAGGAGTATCCAAAGGAATTAAAGTGAGAATATCTGAACCAGCCGTGTGAAATTCTAGGTAATCTCCAAGAAACATTTTATTCAATGCCACATCAAAGGTAGTTTTATCCATTCCTTCTGTTACAAACGGTATTCGGTGAATTAATCCATTTCTATATTTGTAAACTCTGTATTCGATTCCATTTTCCTCATCAACAAATTTATCCTTCAATAAAACAGCATTATTTGCCTCCAAATGATCTTGCATCGCAATTAAGCAAAATTCCTCCTTACCTTTGGCGTCTGCAGCGCTGTAGGCACTAGTAATAATCTTCATCTTTATCCAAACCCAGTTTCCTTCGCCTTCGTTTAATAGCTTCCAAATCTCTTTTTGTTGTTCCTTATTTCCATTGATTAAAACGTGAGTAACGGCCTTGTACATCTCGTCAAAGGTAACCTCTGGTTGTGTTTCCCCTTTCGTGTTTTCTTGTATTATCGACTTTTTTTGTGTTTTCCTTTTCACAATTTAAGTTTGATATATTAACTTTGGTTGATCTGTTCAATTGGAAAGATAAATTCATTTAATAGCTTGGTGTATTTTGATTGTAGTTCGGCTGGAATTTGAGGATGAATAAATGGTGAAATGATTCCCTCTTTTTTGACAATATCGCTAGCTTTATCAAAGAAGAAACCCTCAGGAGTTGCGAGAAAAAGATATGACGGTCTCCATGACTCATACATTCTCTTGGCATCAGTAAGAATTGTACTAGTACTTGGCCTCATTAAATACTTCACTTCAATAAGAAATACATCGTGTGTTTCATTGTTGATGACGGCAAAATCTGGTGCTCGTCGAATAATTTCCATTGTTTCCTGGGCTTTAATATCATCATGGCGATGAGCTAGTTCTGGAATAATTTGTTCATATCCAAAAGACAAAATAGTGAAACATCCAGCATCACGGAGCATTTGTTCAAATAGTGTTTCAGCAATTCGACCTTTAACTAAATTCTTTGAGAAATTGATTGGATCATAGTTCATAAATCCATTATAGCTCAGACGATTTTTTTGTGGTTTCTAAGTCTTTTTTTTATCTGCTATTTTTGATTGTTCTGTTTCGACCTGTTTGTACTTTTGGTATGCTATTTTGGCTTCCTCTGATATTTTTTGAGGGGTTTTGCCCTCTGTTGAGATAAGGAACATTAGTCGTTTCATAATTTATTTTAATTATTTTTGTAAGGCTAAAATACTGTCTAATTTTATCTTCCTGTTAGGTGACTCACCGTATTTATTAGTCTTTTCGTTGCCACTTAAATAAAATAATAAAAATAAAACATATAGCCCATATATTGGAATGTATACCGCTAAACCAAACCAACCATTTTTATCGTGGTCGTGTAGTCTTCTAATTGTCAAAGATAAATAATACACTAACAAGACTACGACTAAGGGTATGCTTATAAAATTATAAAAAGGTGAAGTACTGTAATTAGGTATAAAACCTATCGGCACACAAATAAGCATAGGTAGCAAAATACCAACCCAAAAATTACCGACACTTAATCTCCCCTTAAATAAGTTTGATAGATATTCCATAGTATTATTTACCCTCCTTTGATTTATCATTTAACTGGCGATAGGTTAAAACTGATACTAAAAAGCCAATAAAAGCACTTACATAAGCCATCTTTAAGATAACAGTGTCGCCAAAACCAAACATAACACTAATTATCTGTAAGACAAAATAAGACAAAAACGACGCTATAATCCCGACTACCCATGCAATAATAAAGGGCTTGGTTTTATAGTTGGTCAATTTTGTATATATCAACACGGGGATAAAGGGTATTACTACCGTCATTAAAAAACCACTCACGCCGATAGCTGTTAATAAGAAAAGGGCGACAAGGCCACTACCTAACGCTATTACTATATTTTTCATAATTATATTTTTGTTTTACCCATTAAACGATTAAAGATATACCAAATAATTCCACCTAACAAAAAGATGACGACAAACTCCATAAACACAAAAAAACGCTTTCCGTTCCTATATATTTAACTGCGTAACCTCCCGCAAGTATTCCTAAAACAACCCATCTAGGGACTAGTTTTAGTTCATGTTTACTACTACTGGACACTTTTATTGTAATAAAATCTCTAAGCCATCGACCAAATGAAATATGGCCTTGTTTGGTATTTAATAACATTTTGTCTGTTCTATTCATGTTTATTATTGTCTAATATATTTGTAATTATTAAATGGACATGCTTATCAAGGAAATCCTTGGGCATACTTATCTTTAGTTGACCAGTTATATTGGTATCATTAATTATCCCACTTACCTTTTTATTGTCTATTAAAAAATTTTCCTGGTTAGGATTTGATGCAAAAATTTGTGTTGTTCCGACTAAAAACTTAGCTGCGTTCTTTTTATTCAACTTTTCTCTTGCTCTAAGAATCGCAGTAATATGAAGTTTGTCTTTTTCGGCCTTTAGATATTCCCCGTATTTTTGATAAAGTTCTTCCATATACTCCTCTGGAGGAAAAAGATGTTTTGTAGTGAATATAAAAATATCAAGTAATCCCATTGCTAAGAATATTTTATCTTCAGGCGACTTATTGGATCCTTTAATTCCGTTAAGAACATCAATCAATCCCATAGTCAAAACTTCCTTAGTAATAAATTTATCCAGTTCAAACTTTTTTGGAAACATTTCTTCAACAATACTGCCGTGTTTTGGCCTTTTAGCATACCCATAACACTGCCATAAACTATTATCTAATAGTGGATTCATTGCCGTTCCGGCAAGATAATTAATAAGGTCATTTATATCCGTAGTTTTTGCCTTATCCGTGTTGTTAATTTGTGTAGTCATCTTTTGTTTATCCTCGACTTTATTATTAGTTTTATTAAGTTGATTATATTACTTTTTCAAGCGAACCATTGACCCGGACTAAAACCTATTTGTATGAATAACTAATACTAATTAATTTAACTAGTACAGAGAAAAATACAAAATTGGAATCGCTAACCAAGGTAAAAATGCAGATATGTAATATAAGGCATTTTTTTTCATTAATTTTGGATCGGTTTTTTTATCATGCTTTATATCCCACAATAAATCTGGCAGTCTTCCAAACATAATTATTATTGTCGCTATTACAACTCCTATATTCCAAATGCGAAATAGTAAATAAAAAAAGGTGATGTTTAATATTAAAGCAATAATAGTAGTTCGTTTTTGTTGATGTATATATTCTTTATCCTTACCTACAATTGTAATAAATTCTGGTGCTTCTTTTTTTATTCTATTAAGTTCTTGTTGTGGAAATAAACCTCTTATAAAAAGACCTAAAAGATTTACACTTAAAATCATTAAAATAATGCAAAATGCCACAGATATCAAAATATGTGAAATCATAGTTAATAATAACACTCAGTATTTATTACCTAATGGAGTTAACTTGGAACTAGATTAAAAATAAATGGAAACAACCAAAAGATTTATTCTTTAGTATCAATCAAACGAAACTATAAGATTAAAAATCAATTCTAGTATCCAACAACAATACCCATAAATACCAAGTTTTTAATAGTCTCTTAAGAGGTATAATGTTTTATATTTATCACTTAATAAAATAGAATATGAAATTAAATAATTTTAGAATTCAAAATTATAAATCCATAAAAGATAGTGGAGTTTGTTACTTGTCGGAAAATGACAATATTTTAGTTCTTGCAGGACAAAATGAATCGGGGAAAAGTTCAATTTTACAAGCTTTAGCAGATTTTTATTCAGGGGAATTGCACCCATATGCAATGAGAAAATTTGATTCCACTACATTTTTTCCTTCAATGGATTGTACTTTTAATGTGGATGGAGGCAATTTAGATATTAATCAAATACTAAAAGACTTAGCTTTACCAGAAGAAATGGGTGAATATTTTAGAAAGTTAGATAAATTTATTATTATTAGAGTTTTTACTTCTCAAACAGAATCTATCTTAAGAGTTGACGATGATACTCATAATGAATTTATTACAGCTATCAAAAAGATTAATGAAAAAACCAGAAAAAATAAACCCCCATCTAAAACAGAAGGACAGGAGAAGGAAGATGGAGGTGAAGGAATCAATGAAATTAAATTAATAGATGAAGAATTATCAAAAGAAGATTTGGGTGATATTTTATTTTCTTATACTACAAAAATAATTTTTTTTGATGACTTGAGAAATTTATTACCAGAAAAAATTTATATATCAAGCTTAATCAACAATGAAACTGATGTCGATGGTTATATTGCTGTCAAAAATATTGAAACTATTCTTGGTGAAGATTTTACTAAATTTTCAGAGCTTGAAGATGGAGTTAGGGAATCACGTCGTGAAACATGTAATAGAACTATTACAGCAGATTTTAATGAAAAGTGGAAACAACAAATATTTAGTGATAGCAAAACAAAAATATCAATTCAATTTAATCAGGGTGGTCAAAGCGACAAAGGTCCATATCTAAACTTTTTTATTGTAACTAAAGAAAATGAATATCTGATTCCACAACAAAGAAGCCAAGGCTTTAGATGGTTTCTTTCGTTTTATTTAAGACTAAAAGCAGAAAGTAAAGCCAATGATAAATTAATAATTTTATTCGATGAACCAGGACTATTTTTACATTCTAAAGCTCAAAATGATATGAAAAACCTTTTTGAAGAATTAGCCCAAAAAGACCAAATAATATATTCTACTCATTCTCCATATCTGATTGATTCAGATCATCTAAACAGGGTTAGGTTAATATTAAATGATAAAAATGATGGTACTAAAATTGAAAAAATAACAGCTAAAATATCTGATAATCAACAAGATGCCCTCAAACCTATTGCTGATGCTGTAGGACTGGATATTGCTCATTGTTTTTCACTCATATCTAAAAAAAATGTCATAGTAGAAGGAATTTCTGATTTTTATTATTTTGTTGCAATGAAAAAAATATTAGAGATAAACGATGACTTTTCATTTATTCCGTCAGTTGGTGCAACTCAGGTTCATCTTTTGATGGAACTATGTATTGGTTGGGGTTTGTCTTGGTTAATTATATTTGATGATGATTCACAATCAAATAATGCCTACCGAAACATTAAGAAAAACTTTTTTGATAACAAAGAAAATGATGTAAAAAAGAAAATTTATTTAACAAAAGATATTGATGGTATCGAAAACATGTTTGAGTCAGAAGACTTAAATTTAGTTGATTCATCAGCAAATTTTAACAATTCAGAAAAAAATTCAGTACATGTTAAAACTGTTGGTGGTAAAGAATTATATTCTCGGTTATTTTTTGAAAAAGTAAATAGCGGTGAAATCAAAAAAACACAAATTTCAAGAGAAGCCATTGCTAATTTTCAAAAATCATTCGATTTTATACAAACAAATCTAATTTTGTTAAATTAAAACTTAAACAGTTCCCAAAGTTCAATATTCAATGCTTCAGCTATTCTTGCAATTGTTTTAATTGTCGGTTTTCTTTCTGCCCTCTCAATATACCCAATGAATGCACGATTCAAACCAGTATCTAACGCAATATCTTCCTGAGTAAGGTTTTTTTCACCCCTTAGTTTTACAATCTTTTTACCTAAATTTTTATAAATTAGTTCCGTGTCAATCACAATAGAATTTTCCCTAAATACTGACCCTTGGTCGACTTACTGGTGGTATACTTTGTTCAACATGAAAGATAAACTACTTTCGATTGATAACTCTCTTTTGGAATTGGCACGTTTTATTGTTATGTTATTTTTAATAGCTTTAGTTTTTGGAATAGGGTTCATTTTAATGGTTTTTAGTGCATTTAGTGCAGCTCCAATAATATGGATTTTTATGGGTGGCTTTACTAATACCTGGTTTTTATTTCCTTTTAGTATCCTTAGTATTTATCTATTTAGAGTTTGGATTAAAATAAGCCCAAAAATAATAGAAATAATAAACCCAAAAAAATAAAATGAAAAAATTCTTAAAAGTTCTATTTGTTTTAATAATGATTGTGGTTATTTCAATTGGAGCTTATTTAACTTATAAAGGAATTTCATATGCCAAAACTAAAACCAGTGATTTTATTGTCGATGAGGCAAACATTTTAGATGACAGAACTAAACAATATATCATTAGTATGATTGATGCTGGAGGTTACAAGGGAAAAATTGGTGTTGTGATTACTAAATCAACCAAACCACTAACTATAAAGGAATATGCCACTAAAATTGATCTTAATTGGGTAATGGAGAAAAACTTTTCAAGAAACGGAGTGATTATTTTTTACGCTGTTGATGACCCTAATTTTTTGGTTCAACATAGTTTAACTTCAAATAGTTTAATAAATTTAGATCAGGCACAAAAAATAATTGAAATATCGACATCTTTTATAAGGAACAGTCAAAACAGTGAGGCAATAGTTCAAGGAGTAAAAGCAACAATAGACTTAGCTTCTGGAAAAGAATTATCTCCAATTCCAACATCAGTTCCCGAGACAACTCCTACTTCTACCTCGACTCCTACAAAAACAGGTAAACAACCACTTCCTGTATTGAAAGGAAGTAGTATTTTTAGTTTTGTAAATCAATATCGAGCAAGCAAAGGTTTACCTTTTCTCTCAGTATCAGATGAATTATGTAAACTCGCCGAAAAAAGAGCCGATCTAATGATGGCGAACAATATGGAGGCATTCAAAAAAAGTGGTACTGGCAATCATTATCAATTTGATGATGTTCAATATTCAGGTAATGGAGTCGGTGAAAATATAGCAGCTAACTTAGGAAGAGATAAAGATGTAGTTGAGAAATGGAAAACATCACCACCCCACAATGAATTAATGCTTTGGACAGAAAAAGAAGGAACTCAAATAACTAAAGGGTGTGTCGCGACTAGAGTGTCAGAGGTCGGATCAATTGTTGTATTATTAGTTGGAGACAAATAAATTCAAATAATAATGGGGCAAGATAATGAATATTTAATTAATACGGAAAATATCAAGGTCAGAACCGATTTGGTGGCAAAAATTGTCATAATTGGAGTTGTTTTATGGATAGTAATGAAATTATTAATTGGCTATTTTGGTAATAATGAGATTGGAAGTTTTTTTGAAAAAAGTAACTACACTACTCAATACTGGGTATATCTGCAACCAGAAAATACTCAAACAAAAAATTACAGAATAAAAGCAGATATTCATCATTATGTAGAACCAGGAGATGAAGATTATAGTGGTGGAGATAGATATGTTTTGGAAAAAGTTTATTGGGAAAATGGAGGACACTCAGATTTTGATGACTGTGAAATCAGTGATTCTATTTTAAGTAAGAATGACAAAAACAATTACACTAACTGTTTTGATGATAATCACAATTACTACAAAATAAGATTGGATGAAAAAGTAAATGAAAAATAAAACAAAAAAAATTTCCAACAAAATAAAACTAGCAATTCCTCTTGTATTAATTCTTTCAATCTTAATAGTATTCTTTGGCAATAATAGTTCTAATAATTCAAATAGAGGCGTACCAGAGGCGTTATCAGAGGACCCAGGACGTGCAAACTCGTGTGAAACTGATATTGTTAAGGCCTTCGATAAAAATGGAACATTAAAAGTTTCAAATCAGGTTCAAAACACAAAATTAAGTTGGAAAGATAAAAAATATGAGACTTTTGTTTTAGACTGCCCAAACGAAGAAGAGTCTTTTAATAAAGTTTTTATTTTGAAAAACAGTGAAGGCAAAATAATCTTTTCAATGACAGACGAAAGATTTGATAAAGCCGAAATCAAAGATATTAATAAAGATGACATTGCTGAGTTAGTAGTAGCTCATGGGAATAGTGGAAATTGTTTCAACTGCCAAGGTCAATCAGTTTTCCAAATAATTAATGACACAGTAAAGGATTTATTATCAAATTTACCAAAATCTGAAGGTTCAGAACATGCCAATGTTTGGCTATCAGATATTAATAATGATGGGATTGAAGACATAATGCTTAGAGATGATAGTTGGGAAATGCACGAAGGATTTTTTCATTCAAATTCACCGAGTCATACTCAAATACTTACTTGGAATAATGGCGAATACCAACAAGGTGGTGAAATGTTTTCAAAATATTATCTCAATCAAATTAGTGAGAGAAACAAGGAAGTTACAAAACTCTTAAAAAGCAAAAATACTGGATTGAATGACATTGTCAGCTTGGCAATAGAAAATTATTGGGACTCTCAAGAGATAGGTAGGAACGATGAAGGCTACGCCAATTTTATTCTTCAAACAAATTTAGAAACTCTTCCAAAAACAATCGCAATTAATGACAGTGATAAAATCTGGCTTTTGGGAATTAGAAATGAAATCGAGAAAGAATACAAAGAAGCCAGACCAACAATAACACCATTGTATTAAGACCCCTCGGTAAAATTTGAAAAACGGACTCGGCTAACGATTCTTTAACAATATTTATGAGCAAGCACCCACTTGTAATGGCGTCATTAAAAACCCATCTTTCCATCAAATGTTTACTTTTCGATATGATTAAATTAACTACTCAATATCCTGATTATCATCAGCAATAGAGCCATAATCATAATGTAATTTAGAGTTTTATAGTTTATTTTTGTGTTTTTTTTCATTTTTTTTACGGTTTAAGAGATATTTGAACCCCTCGATATTTTTTTATTTTTTTTAATGGCTTCATGATTTTTTCTGGGAGTCACTCCCCCTTTTTTGAGCTACAGATACGGCTTTGAGTAACCATTGGCTGTAGCTCTCGGAAGCACTTCCTTTTAGTTACACCATCACTCCTGAGTTAATGACACAGTGAAAAAGTCCAGGCATATTATTGAAATATGGCACTT
Source organism: Candidatus Shapirobacteria bacterium (assembly GCA_041660365.1). Classification (GTDB taxonomy): domain Bacteria; phylum Patescibacteriota; class Microgenomatia; order UBA12405; family UBA12405; genus UBA12158. The sequence continues at coordinate 10,053 of JBAZWK010000001.1, forward strand.
AACTCTGAATCAGACATATCATCAACTGTCTTGTCTAAAACCAAGGGAGGGTTAGTAATAATTTCTGTGCCTGAGGGAGGGTTTGTGGTTGTTTTTATAAAACTCTCACTAGAGAGACTAGTACTAGATAGTTTTATAGAAATAGGGTCAAACCCTCCAACCCTCCCCAGCTCTTCAAGAAGTCCTTCGTTGTTTTTAAGCTTAATCCCCTGGTAATGGATCAATCCCCCATTACGTTTTACTTTGTTATGTTTCTCTGTCATCATTTTTCCAAAGAGCGTGTTGCTTAACATGTCGCGATCCTTTAGTTTTGCATCTTCTGCCCAAGACACATAGTTTTTGTACAGGACTGTTGATTGTGTTAACACACCTTCAGTTTCTTCACACTCACTGACGATAAAATCGGACAATACGTCGTTCTCAGATTGATATGTTTTGGTTGCTATCTCAACTACTTCAGGTGTTGGGCTTAGGCCTTCTTTCTGCCATAGTAAGCACCCTTCAATTAACCAGTTTAGAATCCCAGATGATTCTGTTTCTAGTTTAGATACAAGATTTTCATCTTGTTCTTCTGGTTTGAATATCCGATTAAAACTGATTAGTTTAATTCTTCGCCAAAATCCGAAACTGTTGTCGTCAACACCAGGTAGATGATTGATGAACATCCAAGGTTTTGCTGTCGGTTTGAAAGTAAAGTTCTCTTGATAAAGATATCGAGCAGTGACATTATCACCGCCAGTCCAAGCCTTTAGTCTTTGTTCGTTAATTCGTGCAGTGGTCAATGTCTCACTGGATACTAAGAATCGTTTGAACTCTGTCGCTGCTTCATCGTTACTATTACTCGCCTGAAGATTTTTGCGAAAAAGACTAGCTGGCGCGTCATACGAATAGTCTCCCAATATATTAGAGATGGTCTTGAACATGACGCTTTTTCCGTTTGCACCATTACCATAACAAAAGAATGCGGCCTGACTTTTGACACTTCCAGTTATTGAGTAACCCAATGCTTTTTGAACGTATCGAATTAGCTCTTTGTCACCTTGAAATATCTCGTCAAGAAACTGTTCCCACCTTGGACAAGGTGCACCTGAATCATAGGTAACACTTGCTTGCATTGTAATTCTGTCTTCTGGTTGTCCATCTCTTAATTTACCAGTGGTTAGGTCAATAATCCCATTTTTACACGATAACAACATTTCATTAGAATCCCAGTTTTTACCATCATCAGTTATTGGATGTTGATCTCTTGCAAGGGCAATGGCTGCTTCTATCTTTTGCCTACTTTCGCTTTGCATAGCCCATTTTGCTACAGCTTCCTTCTTTTTTGGATTCTCTATTGTTGAGGCTTCTACAAATCGTTTTCTGGCAGCATCAATAGCGTATCGGCTTATAGATCCATTATTGTCAGGCTTCCATCTGTGCTGATCCCACACTAACCAACGATTACGTCGATGATCGAACCTTAACTTATTTCCAAATAGTTCTGCTATCTTTTCGGCATTACCAGTATCAGTCAGATGTAGTTTCTTCTTTTTCTTTTTTGTTTTATCTGATGGTTCCTGATTAGTAGATTCTAGTTTACTGTTTTGAACAAACTCCCAAGCTCTTGAGACATTATAATTAAACTCAGTTTCATCTAAAGGTGGAGTAAAAGTTTGATTCATTCCAAAGAGGATTCTTTTACCTTCATCATAATTAGTTGAATAGAATTGATGACATGCCCATTGATACAACTTTCCACTTCTCTCACCTTCAGGAATATCTATAAAGTCTTTGATTACTAATGGGGTATAGTCAGTCGGACTCTTTTTATCTCCTCTAATTAGATTTTCTATGTCCAATGGAAGAGATTCCAACTTATTTATATTTTCAGTTGGATCACTTAACCACCTTCTATTATTGAAAGGTGGTAATAAAGCATATGAACGATCCCCTTTAATATCAATATGGAGTTCTGGGTTTGAATGACTTTGAATTCGTCTGTTGTACTTAAAGTAATAGTGTTTGCCACCACTTTGAGAAACAGCTTCTAGTGGAGAATGAAATCCCCATTCAGGTAATCCTTTCTTTATACGGTCGTCGTCTACGATCATGACACCAGAAATATCACCAGTGACTACGGCCAGATAATACCCTTTATTTATCCATCTTTCGACGTCTTCAAGAGAGGCTTTGTTTGTTTGATATTTCTTCCATTTGTATACAGGTTTTTTGTCACCTTTTGAGCTTATTGGAATTATGGACCAGCCCAATTCTATATATTTTTTAGCGTATTCTAACGCGTTAAATTCTTGGGGTATTTTGTCCATCTTCATCATCAATCACTAACTTTCCAGTCATATTATCTATAACTAGAACACCTTTGCCTTTACAAACGGGACAAATGGTCTTCCCAAAAGAAACGGTGGTATATCCGTTACAGTTAGGGCATTTTTTTACTGTGAAATTTTCATCAGTCATACAATCAATGTAATTTATATTCCCAGCTCTATTCGTGGAGTTTCCTGGCTCTCGTATCAATCTCTCAAAAGAATTTCTTCTTCCTTACTTAATTTTAACAAGTGCAATACGTGTAGCGCAAGTGTTCTTATAGGATATGTTGCTTTTGTAAACATTGTCTTAAGAATCAATTCATAAAAGGTATTTTGATATGAAATATAGCCAATTGGAAATAAATTTACTATATTTTAATTTATTGCGTGTATTACCGTAAAAATAATATAGTTTATGAGTTTATGAAAATTTACTTATGTAGTTATATTGATAGTTCTGTTAGAATTTTTTTGCTGAATTAGATAATTTTGATTAACATCTTCAAAATGATTAATTTTTATCAACGGAAATTTGTTATATCCTTTGTTTAGGGTAATTATCAATTTTACAATTTTATTGTAACTAATTCCAGGGACTTGGGGCGAGTTGGAACCCAGAGGCGATTTTGGTAGGAAGTACGAGTGCTTCTTATCAGTGGACAATGACGCCATTTGTAAAAAATTATGACTTATTAATTAGTGCTTTGGAAGCAAATGGTTTAGTAAAGAATCAAGATTTTTATGTATGGAATTATGACTGGCGAAAACCGTTGTCACAAATAGTAAATGATTTTAATGATTTTATAAATGGATTGAATTTACAAAATGGCGAGAAAGTAGATCTTGTGGGTCATAGTTTGGGTGGTTTATTGGCTCGGGTGTGGACTCAGGATCATCCGGAAATGGTGGGAGAAGTGATTACTTTGGGTAGTCCACATTTTGGGGCGCTTAAGGCATATGAGGCTTGGAATGGAGCAAAAATTAGTGATAATTTTGATGTGGCTTCAGTGGCTCTGAACGTTTTGTTACAACTGGAAAAAAAGAACAATAATACTAGTGTAGAAACATTGAGAAACTACGCTCCGATTGTTTTTGATTTGTCCCCTACTTTTACTTTTTTGAAGAGAAATGGGGTTAATGTTTTAACGAAAAGCAGTCAGTATTTAAATGATAAAAATAATTCGGTAAATTTAATTAAAGATAAATTGATGACGGTTGATGGTCAGGGAGTATCGACCAAAGAATGGATAAAATTAGGGGACAGATCGGTGATTGATAAAATTTTAGGAGTATGGGAAGAAGGCCGTCCGACATCGTACTTATATGGAATTGGTGATGGCACCGTATTGAAAAAGAGCGCCATAATAAGCGGGACCGAGACAATGGAATTTAGTTCTAATCATGGTGATTTGGTTAACAAATCAACAAATTTTGTTTTGGAAAAATTGGGTTTGGGAACAACGGTGAAAATAACAGCAGATAATATTCCCTTAAAACAGGCAGTATTTTATTTAGGTTCTCCGGCGAATATGATAGTTAATTGCGGCGGAACAGAAAGAAGTGAAAATAATGGTTGGGTGATAATGGAAAATCAAGATAGTAAAAATTGTATCGTAAAATTAATGGGTAAAGATGGCGGTGGAACTTATCATTTAGTGATTGGTGATAATGACAACTGGAAATATGTGGAAGGGGAAATTGTTGATAGTCAGCAAATTAGTTTAACGGTAAATAGTGAAGATATTTATTGGCAGATGTTAAAACGTGATTTTCAAAGTTTGGGAATAAACACTTCGACGATTGATAATAAAAACATTTTAACGACGGCTGATATTTATATTAATTTTAGAGCGATCAATAAAAATTATAAATTGAGTGAAGAAATAATTGATAATTTGAAAACTATTTTGGCAAAGAAAAGTGTCAGTAGTACAGATTTAAATAGTACCTATAACAAGGCATTAAGTTCTAAGTCTTTAGTTGATACTAATTTAAGATTAATGGCCAGAAATGGGGTTAATCCCCAGTACTCGGCGGCGATTACTTATGATCAGGCTAATAAATTAATGGCTGAAGGAAAAAACTATGCGGCAAATTATTTGGCGTCGAAACTATTTGGAATTGTCTGGAAATAATTTCTCTAAGTGTTTATTACTCGGCATCAATAGGAACGTATCCTGGTAATAAATCGTATCTAAATCCATTTGTATTTAAGGAGCCAGTTTTTATTTCACTAAATCCGACTTTTTCTGGGTTTCTAATAGCTGATTCTGGACAGCCTTCATCAGTTAAAACTTTTGCTAGATCTTGTCTTTTTGAACAATAGTTTTCACCATTTTCGTTGGCTTTAACAAATACACATTCATGTTTTTGACATATTTTAAGTATGTCTTGTTCGGACAATTCTGTTTGATTTGCCATATTAAGTTGATAATAACATTTTTTTAAAAAATGTGGTTGTTGCGGGACTTGAACCTGCGACCTCATCAATGTGAATGATGCGCTCTAACCAACTGAGCTAAACAACCAGATTGTTAATGAATGCTCTACCAACTGACCTGCCTGCCGGCGGGCAGGGCTAAACAACCAATACTGAGAGATTATACCAAAAATGGCTCCGAATAAGGGTATAATTAGCTATGAATAAATTGGGTATAGTAGTTTTTGGAGTAACAAGTAATTTAGCTCAGCTAAAACTGTTGCCGGCTTTATTTGAATTGTGGCGACGGGGAAACATTGACAAAAATGTTTCAATAATCGGTTTATCGCATCGGGAAAGAAGTGAAGAGGAGATGAAAAACATATTTCGAGAGTCGTTAAAAAATAGAAAGTTAGTGTTCGATGAAGATTTGTTTGAAAATTTTTGGCAATGTTTTACTTTTTTTTCAGGTAATTTAGACGAAAAGAAAATTTATGAAAAAACGGCTAAAGAATTATTAAAAGAAAATATAGAAAACGTTATTTTTTATTTGGCGGTCCATCCAAATTTATATGAGGGTATTTTTGAAAATTTAAAAAAGTGCAGTTTAAATAAAAATACTAAAGGCTTTGTGAAAGTGATGATTGAAAAACCAATTGGAAGCGATTTTGTTAGCGCTAAAAAATTAAATGATTTGATGAGTAAGTATTTTTTGGAGTCGCAAATTTTTAGAATTGATCACTATTTAATTAAGGAAACAATCCAAAATATTTTGATGTTTAGATTTCACAATAAAATTTTTGAGGCTTTGTGGAATAAAAATATGATTGATCATATTCAGGTGACAGCGGCAGAGGATTTTGGAGTGGAAATGAGAAACGCTTATTATGATTCGGTGGGGGCATTAAAAGATATGGGTCAAAGTCATGTACTGCAGATGATTGCTTTGATTTTAATGAAAAAACCGGTATGTTTTGATAATAAGGAAATAACTGCTGAAAGGATGTCTGTCTTTAATAATTTAGTCCCCTGTCCGGAAACCTTGGTCTTGGGGCAATATGAAAATTATAGTAAAGAAAAACTGTCGACAGATACATTTTTTGCCTTTAAAACAGAACTAAATATTAAAGAATTTAAAGGTGTGCCAATTTATGTCCGAAGTGGAAAAAAGCTTAAAAGCACAGCAACGGAAATTTCGGTAGTGTTCAAAAATGAAGCCGATCGAGATCCGAATGTATTAATTTTTAGAATTCAACCAAATGAAGGAATAGTTTTAGAAATGGCGGTGAAAAAACCGGGTTTAGAGATGAAGTCAGAAAAAGCGACTATGCAATTTTGTTACCATCAATTGGGAAAATTAAGCGAAGCTTATGAAAAATTGTTAGTAGATGCAATTAATGGCGAGCAAACTTATTTTAATGATGCAGTAGAAGTGGAGGCCCAATGGAAATTTATAGACGCCCTGAATGCTAAAAAATCAAAGATAAGTATCTATAATCCTGGAACTTGGGGACCAAAAGAGGCTGATGAGTTAATAGAAAGAGATGGCCGAAAATGGTTGGAACCATCTTTGGCATTGTGCCGAATCTGAAAAAGTTATAAACTGATCTATGAAATTTAGAAAAGCTTTTTCTTTAGGTAATTTTATTTTAGAGTTTGTTCAATCGATTGTTTTAGCCCTATCTGTTTTTGTTTTACTTTATCTATTTGTGGTGCAGCCAAATCAAGTTAGTGGTAGTTCTATGGAACCAAACTTTAAAAATGGTGAATATTTGTTGACTGATAAGTTAACTTATCAGTTTTCTAGTCCTCAACGTGGCCAAGTGGTGGTTTTTAGAGCGCCAGCTTCTGAGCCGTGTTCAGCTGATGAATGTGAATATATTAAGAGAATAATTGCTTTGCCCGGTGATAGGATAAAAGTTGAAAATCAAAAAGTTTATTTAAATGGACAATTATTAAATCAAAGTTGGATACCGACTGATTTTGTGACTGAACCAGGGTCTTATTGTCAAGAAGGGGTAGAGGTGACAGTTCCATTGGGAACTTATTTAGTTTTTGGAGATAATCGATCTCATTCTCGGGATGGTCGAGAATTTGGACCAATCAAAAAAGATTCGATTGTGGGGAGAGCTTTTTTTGTATACTGGCCAATTAAATCGATGGGTTTAGTTCCCACTATCAGCTTTTAAATCTTTTTTACAGATTTGTTTGTACAATTCACTTAATTCAGTAAAACGTTTTTCGATTGGACCTCGGAATTGAAAAACAACTCGAGTGTAAATGTTAGTTTGAGAAATTTTAACTTTAGTAGTTTTATCGTCAAAAACTGATTCTAAGTCGTTACTGATATTATCTAAACGGGATTTTAAAAATTGAGGAATATTTTCTTTATTGATGGGAACTAAACCTTCTTCTATTTTTTGACGCATGCGTCTGGCGATTTCTTCGGCGCGACGAACGGAAGCTTTTTCTTTGAGAATGATTTTATAGGCTTCAATCATTAAACGGGTGTCACCAATGCCAGAAAGGGCTCTAGCGTGACCCTCAGAGATGATTCCAGAGAGTAAGCCGTCTTTTAACGCATCGGGAAGAGTCAAGAGTTTTAAGACGTTAATAACGTAAGGAACACTTTTGCTGACTTTTTTGGCAATGGCGTGATTATCGAGGTTAAATTCTTCTTTTAAACGTAAAAAAGCTTTGGCCCTTTCGATAGGATTAAGATCTTTACGTTGGACATTTTCGACTATAGCCATTTCCAACATTTGTTGAGGTGAAGTTTTTTTAATAATTGCCGGAACATAGGGTAATTTTAGAACACGGGCAGCGCGCCAGCGACGTTCGCCAGCAATAATTTGATAACCAGCGGGGGTTTGAGCAATAATTAAGGGTTCTAGAATGCCATGTTCGCGAATGGATTCAACTAATTCAGAAATCGAGTCATTATTAATAATGCCGCGGGGTTGGAGTGGATTTGGTTCTAATTGATTGGTCGGAATTTGAGTGACATCTTTCATAGATTAAGACTACTATGAAAACCCCTGTGAAAAAAGAGAGATGAAATGTATCAGATGCTTTTTCTGGTTTCTGGAACAGATTCGGACACAAGGTTTTCTATTAAAACTTGTTCTCCATCGTGAGTATATCTAGTGGGTGCTATTGGTTTATTTTGATGAAGACGTTTAATCAAATCAGTGTTTGGGGTTGATGTTAGACCGATGTATTCCTCGTAAGAAGCTAAAGCTTGAAAATTTATTTCAGGTGCTTTTATTTTTGCCATAAATTATTTTTTAGAAATAGATTTTTTAACAGTTTTTTTAGTTGCTTTTACGGCTACTTTTTCGACAACGGCTTTTTTGGTGACGTATTTGGCTTTAACAATTTTACTAGCATGTTCAATAGCTTTTTTCTCAATTTTCTTAGATTTAGGTGGTGCTTTGACCACAGAAACGAATTTTTTACCTAATTTCTTAAAGAATTTGACAACACCGGGACGCATAGCGTAAATTGTAAAATCTTTACCTTGTTTAGTGCCGATACCAGGGTGAAATTTAGAACCAACTTGGCGAACAATAATTTGACCAACTTCAGTTTTTTGATCACCAAATTTTTTTAAACCTCGTCTTTGTCCAGGACGGTTGGACTTTTGATTGGTTTTACCTTGAGATTTGACATGTGCCATATATTTTTGAAAAAAATTTTAAAGTATAAATTCTAAAAATTAAAAATTTAACTTAGTAATTTTAATGTCGGTTAGTTGGGCACGGAAACCGTGAGTTTTTCGATAGCGGGATTTAGCTTTGAAAATGGAGACTCGAAGTTTTTCACCTTGATAATCTCGAACGATTTCAAAATCGACCGAAGCACCCTTGACAGTAGGGGTGCCAACTGTAATTTTGTCGTCATTGACGGTTAAAAGAACTTGATCAGTGGATTTAAGCGCTGGATCGAGTTTATCAACTGTAATAACCTGATTTTCTTCAACTTTATATTGTGTGCCAGAAATGGCAATTACCGCGTATTTCATACTTTTCGATTATAACATAGGGTATTTTTTTTAGGCTGAGTAAATAATACCCAAAGAAAACATTAGGGCCATGACTGAAGAGCCGCCGACGGACATAAAGGGCAGTGGAATGCCAGTGACAGGTAAAAGGCCGAGATTCATACCAATATTGATAAAGGTTTGAGCCCAAATTTCGAAAGCAATGCCTAAGGTAAATAAAAATAAAGGTAAATTGTTAGTGGTTTGGTAGGCTTTTTTGAGTAAAGTTCTAATAATGGTGATATAGGCACCAATAATTAATAAAACGGAAAAAAGGCCTAATTCTTCAGTGGTGGCGGCAAAAATAAAATCGGTGTGTTTTTCGGGTAAATAAAGTAATTGAGCTTGAGTTCCCTGGCGGTAGCCTTTGCCAAAAAAACCACCAGAACCGATGGCAATTTGGGATTGAATTAAATTATAACCCTGACCCAGAGGATCAGTGCTTGGTTCCAGAAAGTGAGTAATTCGCTGTTGTTGATAATCTTTGAGAACAAATTTGTATGCTAAGGGCGAGAGAATCAGAAGAATAACACCAATAACAAGGCTTAATTTAAATAGTTTTTTATTGTATAAAATTATAGGGATGATCATAACTAAAACAGTAATGGCACTACCTAAATCTGGCTGTAGCATAATTATTCCCACCGGGATTAAGTAAAATAAAGGCTGCGAGGTGGTGGCTAAAAATAACATTAGGGCGGGTTTGACAATTTCACTGGGTTGGATTGAAGAACCGCCAAGATACAGCCAGCGACGAGAACCACGGGTGAAATTTCCTAGAATTACCGGTAAAAGTAAAAATAGACAGGAAATTATAAAAATGATCCATCTTTGGGAATAGGTTTGTTTGGGATTAATTTGAGTCCCAATAGTAAAGAGGACAATGCCAATAAGCCAAGCCAAAATTTGTTTAAATAAAAGTTGTGGGGCCAGAGAGGAAACCATTACCAAATTAAGACTGCAGAGAACAATTAGACCGATGATTAAAGGCAGTGAAAGATTTTTTCTCATGAAGTTTTACCAAGACTGAGAGTGTCCCCGACTTGGATGGAATCAGCCAAGGTTTTTTCCAGAATTTGGGATTCAAAGTTTTTGGGCCAGGTGGGGGCAATAATTTTTATACGGTCCTGAACTTGTAAACCTTGATTTTTTCTTAAAACTTGGATGTTTCTGACAAGATCACGATATTCACCTTCGGCGGCAAGTTCAGGGGTAATTTTAGTCTCTAAAATTGCTTTAATGTCGGTAGATACTTTAGTTATATTGACACTTTTAACATTAACTTCATCAGCGATTATTGCCAATAGTTCGGGACTTAATTTACTTGGACAGTGGAGATCTAAATTAGATAAAGGTTGACGGATTTTAATGTTGGCCAATTGTCTTTGAGCGTGAGCTAATTGGCAAAGAGTGCGAACTAATTCCATATCTTTTTCCAAATTTTGGTCAATAAAGTTTTTATCAAATTCTGGCCAGGTTTGAAGGTGAACCGAAGAATTTTGATGTAAATTTTGATAAAGAGTTTCACTTAAAAATGGGGTAAATGGGGCCATTAAGCGAGAAAGATTATCAAAGACAAAAAATAAAAATTCAAAATTGTCACTACGGTCACGGGATCGGCGGATATACCAAGTAGATAGGTCAGTTACAAAATTTTGGATACTTTCGGTAACTTTGGAAGTGTTGAATTTTTCAAGATTTTTAGTAGAAATTTCAATGGTATGGTAAAGGCGTGATAATAACCATTTATCCATAGGATGGGACAAATTTTCTGGTTTAAACTTTGAGGGCTGCCAATTTTCCAAATTAGCGTGCTGGGTGAAAAAGCGATAGGAATTCCAGAGGATCAGCAAAAAATCGCGTTTGACTTGATCGGCGATACTATAGCCAAAATTGACATTAGTGTGGGCTTTTTGTTGACAGTAAAGCCAACGCATTGGGTCGGCACCAATTTTTTCAATAGCATCTTCGTAAGGAATACCATTTTTTTTAGTTTTGCTAATTCTTTCGCCTTTTTCGTTACGAACTTCGCCATAAGTGACAACTTGTTTGTAAGGAGTGACATTTTCTAAAGTGACACTCATAAAAAGCATGGAATAAAACCAGAGACGGATTTGTTCGGTGTTTTCTAAAACCATATCAGCCGGAAACCATTTTTGCCAATATTGTTTGTCTTCAAGATATTTGAGGGTAGAAAAGGGGACAACACCGGCGTCAAGCCAGACATCACCGACGTCAGGAACACGTTTAACATTTTTACCGCAATTAGGGCATTTTATTTCAATAGTATCAATCCAGGGACGGTGAATGGATTTTAGTTCATCAACTTTTTTGGGATCGACAGCTAAAGATTTTAGTTCTTTTAAGTCTCCGACGACAGTTAATTGGCCACAGGAACATTCATAAAAAGGCAGAGCTAATCCGTAGAAACGCTTGCGACTGATCATCCAATCTTCCATAGAATCAAGCCAATTTTGCATTCGGCGCCCAGTATACTTGGGATGCCATTCAACTTTTTTGGCGGCTTCTTTTAGAAGCGGACGGATTTCATCACTATTCATACACCAATTATTTTCTAAGCGGAAGAGACATTTGGTTTTGCAACGCCAACAATGAGGGTAACGGTGAGTGATAGGTTCGGTTTTAAAAAGTGAACCAATTGATTTTAAATATTCAAAAACTTGATCATTGACGTTATGGGCGTATTTGCCAGTTAAATCACCATAACCTTCACCAAAGTGACCGTTTTCAATCAAAGGTGAGAGCATATCGGCATTTAATTTTTTACCTAATTCAAAGTCTTCCTGACCACAGCCGGGAGCAATGTGAACGACACCAGTGCCCTCGGAAGGATTAACCTGATTCCACTCAGTAATATAGTGTTTAATCCCCTGTTGAGCGGGAATATCAAATAAAGTTTCATATTTCAAATTGAGTAAAGTTTTGGCATCAATTGATTCATAATCAGTTAATCCCAATCTATCGGCAGAATCTTTGGCTAAATATAAGATTTGGTTTTCATATTTGGCTTTAACATATTCAAAATCAGTATTGATGGCCAATAAAACGTTGGCGGAGAGGGTCCAAGGGGTGGTGGTCCAGGCTAAAACATATTCGTTATCGCGGTCACTCAATTTAAATTTTAAAAAGACGGAAGTATCAGTGTCCATTTGATAACCGTCGGTTTGTTCGTGTTGAGAGAGACCGGTTTCACAGCGGGGACACCAGGTGGTGGCACTTTTCTTTTTGACGAGCCAGCCTTTTTCTTGGACGCTTTTCAAAAAATGCCAAATGTAAAGATTATTAGTTTGAGAATTGGTGTAATAAGAATTTTCCCAATCCATAAACATGCCCAAGCGAATTGATTGTTCAGTTTGAATTTTAGAAAATTTATCGACACGGGCGACGCAGGCATTGGTAAAGTTTTCTAAACCAAAATTTTGAATGTCTTTTTTGGAATTAAAACCATTTTCTTTTTCGACTTCCACTTCGACCCAGAGACCCTGGCAATCAAAACCATTTTGAAACCTTTCGGCAAAGCCTTGGGCATTTTTGAAACGCTGAAAGACGTCTTTGAGAGCACGGCCGCGAGCATGGTGGACGCCCATGGGGGCATTGGCAGTAATGGGACCATCAATAAAAGAAAAAGTTTCTTTAGAAGAATCGTTTTTATGAAGGTATTGATTAACAATATCGTTTTTCTGCCACCAGGTTAGAATCTGTTTTTCCTGTTGAGGAAAATCAGGAGTATTGGGAAGGTCTTTGAAATATGCCATAGTCTATTTTAATATAAAAAATCCCGCAGGTGCGGGATTGATAAGGCTCCGAAAAAAATCGGAGCTATTTAATAATTATTTGGTTAAAAGATAACACTGGGGATATTATACAACGATTAATTATTTTTTCTCAAAAAGGCGGGGATGTCGAACTCGTTTTCAATATCAAGGCCGGGGGGAATTTGCTGATCGTTTAAAAGACTTTGAAGTTGAGGATCTAAAGAACTGGTTTTTTCGGAGTTAGTGTCTAAATTTTGAGAATCAGCATCTAAGAGATTTTTCTGGAGAGAAAGGGGTTTTTTATAGGAAGAATAAGTCGAACTTTTGTTGGGATCGAAGCCGGTGGCAATGACGGTAATTTTAATTTTGTCCTTAAGATCGGGGTCAATTGAGGCACCAAAAATAACGTTAGCGTCGGGAGCGACGTGGGCGGTAATGGTCTTAGCTGATTCTTCGATCTCGGACATAGTCAGATCGGGTCCACCAGTAATATTGATTAAGACTCCCCTAGCCCCATCAATATTAACTTCAACTAAGGGTGAATCGATAGCAGCTTCGACAGCTTTGGCAGCTTTATCTGGTCCTTCGGCTTCACCAACACCCATCAGGGCGGAACCGGCATTATTCATAATAGATTTAATATCAGCAAAATCGAGATTAATTAAACCAGGAGTGGTGATTAAGTCGGCAATGGCTTTAGTGCCTTTAGTTAAGACAGAATCGGCAACTTTAAAAGCGTCGAGTAAAGTGGATTGAGAATTAACTACTTCCATAACCCTTTGATTGGGAATAATAATTAGGGTGTCGACGTGTTGACGAAGACGGGAGAGACCTTCATCGGCCCGACTCATGCGACGAGTGCCTTCAAATAAAAATGGTTTAGTAACGACACCAATAGTTAAAATCCCTAATTCTTTTTTGGCAATTTCAGCAATAATTGGAGCAGCTCCGGTACAGGTGCCGCCACCCATACCGCCGGTAATAAAAAGCATATCGGTGCCTTCAAGAACTTCCTTAATGCGTTCTCGGGATTCTTCAGCAGCTTGTTGACCAATATTTGGGTCACCGCCGGCACCAAGACCTTTAGTAATTTTTTCGCCAATTTGGATTTTGATAGGGGCCAAAGAATTTAAAAGTGCCTGGGAATCGGTGTTAACGGCAATAAAATCAACACCTTTAATCTCTTCTTGAGAAATCATGGAGTTGACGGCGTTGTTACCACCACCACCAACACCGATGACTTTTATTTTAGCAAATTGTCCAGTTAATGTTTTAATTAATCCCATAAATTAGGGTAAAAGAGGTTCAATAAAATTTTTAAGCCGGCCGAACAAACCCTCAAAAGAGACCTTAATTTTTTTGTTAGGGGAATTATTTTTAGAATTAGTTTTGGAATTTTGAAAATAAAGTAAGGTGCCAATGGCGCTGCTAAAGGCAGGGTTGGTAATGTCATCAACAAGTCCGCCAAGACGCGGGATATCGGCAATTCTGACAGGTAAAGATATTACTTCGTTACAAATTTCTTTGGCCAGAATGCTTTGAGCTCCGCCACCAGTAAGGACGATGCCGGCGGGAATAGTATTTTGAAAATCATAATCTTTGATTTGTTGAGCGATAAAACGGAAAATTTCTTCAAGTCGGGCCTTGATTATGCCGTTAACAGTGGTGGAAAAAGAAATTTTTTTCTTATCTTCACTGACAATGCCGAGGTGACTGAGATCAATTTCATCTTCAAAACCTTTTTTATCAGCATAAGACTTTAATTTAATTTTAATTTTTTCCGAATCTTCCAGAGATAAACGGAGACCTATGGCCAAGTCATTGGTAATATTATTGGCACCAAGGGGAATAACCCCGGAAAAAACCGGGGAAGACTCTTGAAAAATAGTAATAGTAGTATTACTGCCGCCGATGTCGACTAGAGCCACACCCAATTCTCTTTCGGTATCGTTAAGACAGGCTTTGGCAGCAGCTAGACCGGAATAAATTAGAGAATCAACTTTAATGCCAATATCCTCTAAACATTTGTAAAGATTTTTTAAAGCGGGAGTAGAAGCAATGATTAAGTGTGTCTCGACTTCTAATCGGACACCATTCATACCAATGGGGTCAATAACTCCTTCTTGGCCATCGACAGTGAAGAGACGAGGAATAATGTGGATAATTTCTTTGTTCGCGGGAAGGGAAATAGCTTTGGCAGCTTCAATAGCTCGATCAATATCAGTACTGGAAATTTCGCCATTTTGTCCGGAAACAGCGGTAACACCCTTGGTGTTGAGACATTCAAAGTGAGGAGCAGTTAGAGAGATGTAGGCGTGGTTAATTTGAAACCCGGCCATTCTTTCGGCAGATTCAATACATTCAGTGATAGTTTTAGAAGCTTGGTCAAGGTTAATTATTTGGCCTTTTTTAAAACCGGCAGCAGGTAGTGAGGCGACGCCAACAATGTTAATTTTATTATCGTTTTCAGAAATTTGACCAATCAAAACGGTAAGTTTAGAAGTACCAATATCAAGACAATTAATAGTTTTAAAATGCTGCATAAGTTAATTTTAGAGCTTTTTAAGGAGATTTAATAGCTTAAGGTTTGAATTTAAGGGAAGTGTTTTATTTTTAGTCTTAATTTTGATTAATTTATTGATGTTATTTAACAAATTTTCTGCCGAAACTTCGGTATCTTTAATAATAATGGTACTTTTGGGAGACCTTGTTTTCAAATAAAGGGCATTTTTAAGTTGTTCATTTTGTTGACTGACTGGGAGTGGAATTAAAAGACATTTTTTGTGTAGAGCCATTAATTCCTGGGTAGTGTTGGCTCCGGAACGAGAAATAATAATTTGACTATAATGAAAAAGCCAGCCAATATCAGGAGATTCGATATATGGATATGGATAATAATGTTTAAATTTGTTGGCAAATTTTTTAAATTGGAAATAATCTTCTTCGCCACACTGATGAATAATAGTATATTTTTGACTTAAAATAGGCAAAATTTCTTTTAGAATTAAGTTAAGATGGTGGGAACCCTGATTGCCGGCGGTGAGAAAAATTAAAGGATATTTTTTAATTTCCGGGATTAATTTTTTAAATAATTTAGAATTAGTAGAAAAAATTTCCCGGCGGAGTAAATTGCCGGTAAGGACATATTTTGAAGAATCATTGGCTATAGGAAAAGATAGGGCCACTTTTTGACAAAAAAGAGCATTAATTTTGGTGGATAAACTCAAAGTAGAGGTTTGTTCGTGAGTGAGACAAGGAATTTTTTGAAGCCAAGCGGCAAAAACAACTGGGACTGAAAGATAACCACCAAAAGAGAGGACATATTTTGGTTTAATTTCTTGAATTGTTTTGTAAGCTTGCCAAAAACCACGAAAAATATGGGGAATGCCCTGAAGAGTGTTTGGTAACCAACGACGATCAAGCTTACCAGAATCAAGGCCATAAAATTTCACCCCTATTTTAGGAATAATTTTTGATTCTATTGATTTATCTTGGCTGACACTGGAATTGTAGTTGCGGCCGAAATAAAAGATTTTCCAGTCAAATTCCCGGTCTTGCTGTAATTGATGAATAAATTCAAGGGCGGGAGTGAGATGGGTGCCGGTGAGAATTATTTTTTGACTCTTGATCATGCTTTGAGTATAGCAATTGAGGATATTTTTTTTCTATGTTTATGGCTAAACCAATGGCGGTGAAGAGAGTAATTAAGGAGGAACCGCCATAAGCAATAAATGGAAAAGGAATGCCGGTTAGAGGAATTAAGGCGACAATAGCGGCAAAATTAATTAGCCCTTGGTAGGCAATCCAACAGGCAATACCGCTGACCAGAAGTTTTTCAAAGGTGTCGGGGGTAGTCTGAGAGATTTTAATAAGTCGGGAAATTAAAAGCAAAAAAAGATAAGTTATTAAAGATAAACCAATAAAACCGGTTTCTTCGCCAATAACAGCCAAAATGGAATCGGTGCTAATTTTTGGCAAAAATTTATACTTTTGGTCGGAATTAGCAAAACCTTTACCATTTAACCCTCCCGAAGCTAAGGATAAAATTAATTGTTCACTATGATAATTGAGATCGGTATTAGTTTGTTGATTTAAAAGGGTTTTGACTCGAGCCAGACGGTAAGGAGAAACTAAAATTAAAACTAAACTAAAGATGGTAATGACAAAGGCGGCAGAAAAGAGACTGGTAATTTCAGCGCCAGACAAGTAATAAATAGTGATGACAATGGCGGCAATCATAACGGTAGTGCTTAGGTTTGGCTCAGCAATAACTAAAATTAGAGGTAAAAACAAGTAAATAGCTAAATTTTTAAGATTTCGTTTTTCTGGAAGGGAAAAGAGATATGAGAAAAAAATCACTGCGGCTAGTTTGAAGAGTTCTGAGGGTTGAAAATTAAAAAAACCGAAATCAATCTGACGTCTGGCGCCTAAAACTTTGACACCAATCCCGGGAATTAAAACTAAAATCAAGGTGATTAAAGATAAGGCGTAAAAGCGAAAGGAGTTATTCATGAAAAAGCTTATTTTCAAACGGGAAGTGATTAAAAGACAAATTAAACCAAGGACAATCCAAATTAATTGTTTTTTGAGAAAAAAATAAGGATCACCAATGGTTTTTTCAGCTTCAAAAAGAGAAGCGGAAGAGATAAAAAGAAGACCAATTATTGAGAGAATAATAGTGTATAAAAAAGTTTGAGAAAACTTCATGATTTAATTTCGGCCAACATTTGGGGGTTAATAATGACGGGATTATTAGTTTTTGAAAAAATTTCAAATTTATTAATTTTTTTAATAGTGGTGCCAAGTTGGTTTCGAAGAGTAATTTCGGAGCCGATTAAATTTTGGTTATAAAATCTGGCCTGTTCTTGGAATAAATTTACTTGATAGTTTAGGTTAGAAAATTCAGCCAGATGAAAATAAAAAAGTGGGGTTAAATTATTTTTTAATTCAATTTGAGTGTAAAAAGCAAAAGAAGCGGTTAGACGGGGGTTGCATTCCAAAAGATAAACTTGATCATTTTGAACCATAAAATCAAGGCCAAAAAAACCACGATAATTTAAAGGATTTAAAATTTTTTCGGAAAAATCGGTAGTAATTTTTTTAATTTTTTCTTGAATTTCTATTGGAGCTAGAGAAGGCCATTGACGGCCGACAGTGGCAAAAGAATTAGTGGTTAATTCGGAAAGACCGGTGTATTGGAGAGCCGGCGGACTTTGAAGAAGACCGAATTTAGTGAGACAGCAATTATTTAAGAGAGAATAGGAGTTGGTAAGTAGAGGTGAAAATTTAGCGAGAGTATTGACGGGAATTAAATTTTTAGCAGTATCATAATTATCAAACTGATGGGTACTATTGCCGGCCCAACCAAAATGAGTTTGAATAACAATGTCCTTCCCAAATTTTTGTTGAGCTTCCTGAAAGGAATTTTGAGTAAAAGGGGCGATAAAAGCGGGAACTACAGGTAAATTATTTTGGGTACACAACTCAAAAAATTTAATTTTATCTTCTAAGAGACGATTAGTTTTAGCCGGATTAGCAGCCAAAAGCCATTGGTTTTTTTGACATAAAAGATCAATTTTGGCCGAAGGCTTAAAGGGGATAATAACTGTTTTATTTGATAATTTAATTTGATCTTGAATATTTTTTTGAGACAAAAGAAAGCCACTATTTTTTATTTTTAAATAATTTTGAAATAACGAATGAAAATTGGGTAGTTGGGGTAAAGAAATATCTAAAAATTTATCGACGACTAAAAAATAGAAATCAAGTTCGGAATTTTTTAAAAGATCTTCTAAATAGTTCATCGTTTAGTGCCAGTCAAAAGAATAACGGGATAATCCCCTACTTCAGGGTTATTTTTCATTTGTTGAAAAGCAGCAATGGTTAAAGCAGATTCGGCGGAAAGAGAAAATTGATTAGTAAAATCAAGACAATCAATGGTCTCTTGGTTGGAAATGATTAGACCAGAGCCTTGGTGTTTTTTGATAGCTCTAATAACTTCATTTTTTAAAGGCAAATATTTAACACTGAGGGCATCGGTAATAGTTTCTGTTTCTAATGTATATTCTGAGGTAAAAGCACTACAGATAGTAGGATTGCTAGCCGGCTGGACGGCAAAAATTTTTATAGTTAGGGGTAATTTTTTGGCAATCCCCAAAAGGGTAGTGCCGCTGCCAACGGGAATAAAAAGACTGGTAATTTGAGGAAGTTGCTCTAATAATTCAGTAGCAACTTGGCTGTAGCCAATTTGAGCGCTAGGATCAGTTGATTGGCGTAAAAGATAAGCGTGATTGGCTTTAGAAAATTTAATAGCATCGCTAATTGCTTGTAAAGACTGAATAACATGGCCTTTGATTAGGGGTAATTTGCTTTGACTAATTTTTGGAGAGACAAAAATGGTCAGAGGAATATTGGCTTGCTGGCAATAGTAGGAGGCGGAAATGGCGGCATTACCGGTAGAAGAAATAACGGCAGTAGAGAAATTATTTTTAATTAAATTTTGAATTTGGAAAGGCAGAGCCCGATCTTTGGTGGAGCCAGTAGGGTTAAGATCTTCGCGTTTAAAATAAAGGTTATCGATTTTAGTTAGAGGTGTCATATAATAGTGATTAGTTATATTTTAGCTAAATTATATGCCAGATACTAATAATAAAGTTATTTGCCCTGATTGCCAAACAGAAATTAAAAGTGAAACGATGAGTGTGGGAGATATTTTAGAGTGTCCAGAATGCGGTACCGAGGTGGAAATATTATCAATTAATCCCTTGAAATACCGGGAATTGATTGAAGAAAAATAATGGCCACTAGAGAGACAATTCAAATTGGAGATTTGCGATTAAAGGCAGAAAATGAGACTGTGGGTGATTTTGCTAATTTAAAAATAAGACAAGTGGTGACTGATTTGGTGGATACGATGCACCAAGAAGGAAATATTGGTTTAGCAGCCCAACAAATTGGGGAAAATTGGAAAATTTTTGTAACGGAACCAAGAGAAACTAAAGACAGAACGGCAGATCAGGCTGATGAATTACGGGTTTATATTAACCCAATAATTACTGAATTTTCTAAAGAGGAAAGCGTTATTTATGAAGGTTGTGGAAGTGTTTTACATGGAACTTTATTTGGACCGGTTAAGAGACCAAGAGAAATTACTATTGAGGCCTTTGATTTAGAAGGTAAAAGATTTAGATTAATTTGTGATGGAATTTTAGCGAGAGTAATTCAACATGAATATGACCATTTACAAGGAATTGAATTTGTGGAAAGGATTAGCGATTATAAGAAATTGATGGTGGCGGAATTTTATCGACAAAGAGTAAAAAACTCTCCAGAGCAAATTGAGGCATCAAAAATTACTAAGAAAATATACCAATATTTAGGATAGATTTAGTCTAAAGACACCTTGGTTCGGAAATTTTTTGTTGGTAATACTGAACTCGCCGTAGTGGACTCCCCTACCGATAAGTGAAGAATCGACATAAACGACTTTATCTCCCATTTTTTCGATGACAAAGAGAAGGTGTCGGCCATTTTTTTGTCGAATTAAATCAGCGGTTTGGATGTTGTTGATATCGATTTTTTTAGATAATGGAGCGGAAGTTAGCATATCGGCAGAGGTGCGGCGAACGTTTAATTTAATATCAAAATAAAAATTCAAAAGATGACAGGCAAGACCAGAGCAATCAATACCAATTTTATTTTTCTTTTGGAAGTTATAAATTTGTTGAGGGCTTAAATCAACTAATTTTATATTTTGAATATTAGCTAATTCAATTGTTTTTAAGGCAATTTCTTTAGCACTGCCTTTACCAACATCAACAGCATTTAGAGAAATTTTTTTGGGACGATTGGTATAGTAGGGAATGCCAATATATTTTAAAATTTCGGAGTGAAGATCTGCTAATTTAGTCCTAACCATAGTCCAAAAATAGCTAATATAAATGTGGCCAACCAAGCTCTAAAAACAATTTTTGGTTCTTCCCAGCCAAGTTTTTGTAATGTGAGATGAATTGGAGCAGCGGGAAAAACTTTTTTATGTAAATATATTTTACTAAAAATTTGAATGGCGCTGCTGAGACCTTCGATTATAAAAGGTAAACCGACAATAATTAGTGGAACAATTTTTCCTAATAGTAGGGCTATAACAGCAAAGGTGGCTCCAAAGGAAAGAGAACCGACGTCACCAAGCCAGAGGCGGGCGGGAAAGACATTAAAGTAAAGAAAGGCGATTAAAGCGCCGATCCAGAGAGCTAGAAATAAGGAAATTGGAGTGTCTAGAGAAGTGCTGGCGAGAATCCAAAAGGCGAAGAGAGAAATCATTAAAATACCACAGGACAGGCCGTCTAGACCGTCACTAATGTTAAAAAAATTAGCGAAAGCGACGATAATAGTTGTAGAAATAGGAATGAAAAAAAGTCCTAAGCTGACAGCACCAATAAAAGGTAGATAGATAAAATTAATGCCGAGTTGAAAATAAATTAGAGAAGAGGTAATCGTAGCTAGAATTATTTGAAGTAATAATTTGTACTTCATGCGGAGACCGAAAAAACCTGTTTTAGGAAAAGCAAAAAACTTAAGAACATCATCATAAAGGCCAAGGAGACCGAAGCTGATAAAGGTAAAAAAGATAATGGTAATTTCGTTAATTAAATGGTAGTTACTGGAAATAAAAATTCGCGACATTTTTAGAATGGGAAAAAGAAAGAGAAAAAGTACTGAAACGGCAACAATAATTAATAATCCTCCACCAACAGGAGTACCACTTTTCTGGGCATGAAATTTGTCAAAAATCGGAGTGTGTTTGTTCTGAAAATCGAGAGTATTTTGTTTTTGACGTTGAAATTTAAGTTTGTAAAGTAAATTAATGAATGGCACTACTAAAATACTAGTGGCAATAAAAGAAAAAAGGAGTAGTCCAAGATATAAGTGAATCATGTTTTGATATATTTTATATTAGCACCTAATGAGCAGAGACGGTCAGCAAGTTTTTCGTAACCACGTTCGATATATTCCACATTATCAATGGTGCTTTCGCCGGTGGCGGTGAGGGCGGCCAAAGTGATACAAGCACCGGCGCGAAGATCGTTAGCACTGAAATTGGCAGCTTTTAATTTAATTGGGCCATAAATTTTGACGGCGTGAAAATACTCAGATTTATCGGTGTCTAAATTAAATTCATAATATGCCTCAGGATTGGCTATTTTTGGGTTGTAAGTTTGAGTTTTAGCCCCCATTTGGTTCAAGAAAGCTAGGTGTTGAAAACGGGAAGGATAGACTCGTTCAATAACATTACTGACGCCAATGGCTTGAGTTAAAAGAACTGAAAAAATAGCTTGCCAATCGGTCATAAAACCTGGTTCTGGCCCTGTTTCAATATCGATAGCAGTTAATTGTTTTTGCCAAGAGACAGTGACTTCATCTTTGCCGGCATCAATTTTAGCGCCCATTTTTTCAATAGTATCTAAAAAAGTCTTAATAATTTGGGAATCAGTTCGTAAAATATTGATGGAACCTTTGGTGGCCAGGGCGGCACAGGCAAAAGTGATGGCTTCGTTTCTATCAGAGATGACTTGATGACTAGTGCCATGAAGTTTGGTGACACCATTAATAATAATAGTTTTAGAATTATCTTTCTGGCGGACAATATCGGCACCCATGGTATTTAACATGGCAATTAAATCATCAATTTCCGGTTCTAAAGCAGTGTTTTCAAAAATACTTTGGCCTGAAGCTAGGACGGCGGTCATAATGACCACTTCAGTAACGGTGTGACTAGGTTTGTTGAAAACATAGTGAGTACCTTTGATTTGTTGAGTAGTAAAAATCATTAAATCATCTTTAAATTCAGTATTAATTCCCATAGTGGCAAAACAATCAAAAAGACGATCTAAAGGCCTGGCACCTAAACGGTCACCGCCAGGAGTGGGAATAGTGGCCTGACCAGTTCTGGCTAAGAGTGGAGCGGCAAAAATAAATGAAGTCCGGGATTTTTCACCGGTACCGTGAGGAACAACTGTGGAGCTAATTTTAGGAGTTTGAATACTGAGACTGTGTTCCCCGGTTCTAATAATTTTTGAGCCCAAACTTTCAGCGATACTTTCGGTAATTTTGACGTCAGAAATTTGAGGAATGTTAAAAATGTGAGTGATTTCATCAGAAAGAAGAGAAGCAATTATTTGTTTATAACTGGCATTTTTGGCACCGCGAATGGAAACTTCCCCATTAAGAGATTGGCCTCCATTAATAATATATTTAGACATAGATTATTAAGAGTATAAACTAATAATTTTTTTAAAAAGTTTTTGACCCTCTAGACCGCCGGAGCTAAAGTGAATTAAAATATTGTCTGATTTAAGGTTGTTTTTATAGTGGTCTAAAACTGATTTTGGTAAAGGTAAATAGCAACTATGGGAAATATTGGTTAAAAAATCTTTGGCGGAAAGTCGGAAAGAATTTCTAGTGGGGAAATTTAAACGATAAATAACAATTTCGGAACAATTTTTGAAGGCAGTTTTTAATTCTAAAAGATTTTGAGGATGTTGAATGAAAGAAGCATGAGCTTCAAAAAAAACTTTAATTAAAGATTGGGGATATTTTATTTTGAGAGCGTTTATAGTAGCTTCAATTCTATTGGCACTTTGAGCAAAATCATCGAAAAAAAGAATTTTTTGATGAGTAGCTAAGAGTTGTAAACGACGTTTAATGCCTTTGAATTGAAGAAAGGCAGTGGTAATTATTTTAGGTGAAATAGTAAGATTTTGGGCAAGAATTTCGACGGCAGCTAAATTATTTTGGTTGTATTCCCCAATCAAATTATTTTTTATTTTAGTGGAGTTGTAGGGAATAACTTTACATTTAGCTGAGGAAAGTAAGGGCAAAATTGAGGGATCATTTTGGTTGTAAATTAAAAGGCCATCAATGGGAATATTTTTAACTAAGTTTTGAAAGGCAAGAAAATTTTCATTTTCGTTTTGGTAGCTATCTTTGTGTTCCCATTGAGCACTGGTTAAAATTAAATATTTGACGGGGTAATAGAGAAATTTAGCCTGAGTGTCGAGACCGTGAATGGATTCGTCGGCTTCGACCACAGACCAATCGGAATTATTAAATTGACAAGATGGTAATAAATTTAGACTTTGGCCGCCAAACATGAAATTTGGTTTTAGACCGGCCTTTTTTAATAAAAAAGCAGTGGCAGCGGTAGTAGTAGTTTTGCCGTAAGAGCCAGCAATTAAAATAGAGTTGCTTTTAATTAAATTTTTAGCAATGTAATTAGTAGCGGAAATATAGGGAATTTTTAGTTTTTTAATTTCAGCAAATTCGGCTTTTGTTTTGGAAAAAGATTGATAAGAAGAGCCAATAATGGCTAAATCAATATAGGAATTAATTTCAGTTTGGTTAATAGAAATATGGGCTTTTTTTAACTGCTGACTAAAAGGTGGGTAGATTTTTTCTTGGTCAGAGCCAGTGATTAGATGGCCTTGTTTTTGCAAAGCCAAAGCCAGCGGGGCAGTCATAGAACCAGCAATGCCTAAAATATGGATATGCATATTAATTCAAAATTTCTAAAGTCTAAATTCTAAATAATTAAAAAATATTTTCAATTTTTACTATTAAATTTTTAATTGTAAGAATGCCATTGGCCATTA
This sequence comes from Candidatus Shapirobacteria bacterium, assembly GCA_041660365.1. Taxonomy (GTDB): domain Bacteria; phylum Patescibacteriota; class Microgenomatia; order UBA12405; family UBA12405; genus UBA12158. The sequence continues at coordinate 34,250 of JBAZWK010000001.1, forward strand.
ATAAAATACTCAAAATTGGGGAAATTACGTTTGTAATAACCTAATTTAGTTTCGGGATTAAAACGGCCTAAATAACAATATTTTAGTTTTTGGTCGTAAGAATCCTGAATTACTTGAAGGGATAATCTGATCGGTAGATCGTGATGGGCATATTTAGGGTCGTAAAAAACGTAAGCAATATGGGAAATAGTTGAAGAAAAATAGCATATGGCGTAGGCACATTCCTGATGATTTTCATCAGAGTAAACATATAGACGATTAAAAATATGATCTTTAAACAGGGTTTTTATAGTGGATGTAGGAATTTCCCATTCTAAAGTTTTTGACCAAGTAAATAATTTCTTTTGAAATTCTGGTGTGTAAGCAGAGAAATCTTTTAAAGGGATTTGCTTAAAAGAAAAAGTGTTAGTTTTTTTAAAAATACGACGGTTCTCGGAGGAGAGTTGAAAATTACTGAGATCACAGCGGGAAGAATAATTCTCGTCGTGATAAAAAGTATCTTTAAGATTACGTTGAGGTAAAAGACCCTGTTGATAATTTTCTTCTATAGATAGATTGTTTTTAATATTAAACATTTTGAGTTTTAAGGCGGAAAGCGCTTCTAAAGGCTTCGGCTTCAGACCAAGGATATTCAGTAGAACCGTGAAGAATGGTAGTTTCATGACCCTTGCCACAGGCAACAATGGTATCGCCGGGCTTAGCAATTTTAACAGCCAGATTAAAAGCATCTTGACGATTGGGAATATTGAAATAATGAAATAAGTTTGGGTCTTTAATAACGGAATCGAGAGGATCAAGAAAAAGTGACTTTTTGGGATTAATACCAGAGATTATTTGCTGATTAATGTCTTCAATTTTTTCGTGACGGGTATCATCAGCGGTAATAAAGGCAATATTGGCTAATTTGGAAACGACTTTTCCCATGAGTGGGCGTTTACTTTGATCTCTGCCGCCGGTAGCACCAAAGATGACCAAAAGACGTCCTGGAGTGATTTTTCGAAGTGAATCTAGAGTAACCTTGAGGGCGTTGGGGGTATGAGCAAAATCAATAACAGTTTTTATTTTAGGGTCTAAAGAGATATTTTCCCGACGGCCTTTGGCTTCGGGAAAATTAAGAATAGTTTCGACAAAAATTCTTGGATCAAGATTTAATTTTGAAAATGCCGAATAACAGGCTAAAATATTATAAATTTGGTATTCGTAATTACTGTCTGTAGAAAATTGTTGATGATTTATTTTAAAACTTAAAGATTGAGAATCAATCTTAACTTCGGTAGCGGTGAAATCGGATTTATTTCTAACGCCGTAGTCAATACAGGGAATTGAAATCATGGCTTTTAACTTGGGGTAATAAGGGTCATCATGATTAATGACCGCTAAATCTGACTGAGAGAAAATTTTAGCTTTAGTTTGAAGGTAATTGTCAATAGTGTGGTGATAATCGAGGTGTTCGTGAGATAAATTAGTAAAAATACCAATTTTAAAATGGCAACCCCAATAACGATATTGGTCTAAAGCATGGGAAGTAACTTCACAGACAACGTGGGTGTAACCTTGTTTTTGATAATCAAATAAGATTTTTTGGATATCTTTAGGATCGGGACTGGTGGTGTGAAGGCCTTGGGTGCTGAGAGTACTGATAATGCCGCATTTAAGGCACTATTTTCTAACAATTTTTGCATTAGAGTACAAGTGGTAGTTTTACCATCAGTACCAGTGACCCCGATTAGAGTTAGTTTATGGCTAGGAAAATGGAAATATAAGTTCCAAAAAATACTTTGGGGTAAGTGCCAAAAGAGATTTTTAAAGCGCTGAGTATTCATTGATTGCTTTAATTATAACAAAGGCTCTAACTTTTGAGCTAATTCGAACCACATTGGCGCGGCGGTAGATGAACCCCAAGGGGAAGAACGTGGATTGTCAATAGTAATAATCATGGTGAATTTAGGATTATCGCAGGGGGAAAAACCGATATAGGAACCAATAGTGTTGGAATTGTCGTAAACACCCTGGATTGAGACTTGAGCGGTACCACTTTTGGCACAAACATCCATGTTTTTGGGTCGAAATTGGTTAACGGGGCTATTTTCGACTGCGTAGCGCAAAATGCCTTTAATTTGGTCAATAGTACTGTTTTTATAAACTGAAGTGCTTTCAATTGGAGAAAGCTTATTAAGATGAACTTTGACCAGTTGGCCATTATTGGCTATAGAATTGAAAGCTTGAATCATTTGTAATTGGTTGACGGCAATACCTTGGCCAAAAGCGGCGGTGGCAATATCAATATCGGACCAATAAGTTTTGGGTGGGGAAATAGATTCCCCACTAAGTTCGACGCCAGTTTTTTGATCTAATTTCAAAAGATGAAAATAATCCAAAAATTTGTTGATAGTTAATTTGTCCATAACATAGGACATACCAATATTATCGGAATTTTTTATAATATCATCTAAAGTGGAATCGGGGTGAAGAGAATTGTCCCAATTACTGATAGTATACTGACCAATCTGTCGGGGGCGGTCACATTTTTGACAAATAAAATTGCGATCTAAATTGCCAGAATCAAGAGCAGCGGACATAACTAAGGGTTTAAAAATAGAACCTGGTTCAAAAATATTGGCAATATTGGTGGTTTTGGTGGTGGCGGAAGGACTGGCCTCGTATGAAGCCATAGCCAGAATTTCTCCACTCTGAGGTTTAATAATGATAATTGAAGCAGAATCAGCTTGGTATTTTTCTACACCATCTTTGATAGTATTTTCGGCTAATAGTTGAATTTGGCGGTTAAGAGAAGTGTGAATATCTTGACCATCAATTTCATTTTTTTGCCAGTTTTTACGGGTTAATAGGTTAGCACCGGTGCCGTCAACTGCGGAACGGGAAAAACCGACCTGACCGGAAATTTGACGTTGGTAATAACGTTCCAGATTTTGAATAATGTTGATAGCGAGGCTTTGTTCTGGATATAATCGGGCCTGCTTTTCAGTAAAATCAATACCAGGGATATTTTGAAGATTTTGCATTTGGCTACGATTAAATCTGGTAATGAAGTCTAACCATTTTTGATTCGGATTATTAAATTTTTCTAAAAGGATGGCATTTTCAGAGGTAAATTTGGCTTCAGTGGAGCTGATTTCGGCAATAATCTCTGGAAGAGATTTTTGAAAATTTGGTTTATAAAGGGAAAGGTTATAGTAGGTATAACTTAGACTTAAAGGAAAGTTATCAGAACTAAGAATATTGCCCTGTTTTGGGAAAATAGTATTAAGTTTATAGATCTGAGAAGTAGCTTGATCTCGAAGTTCTTGGCCTTTAAGGATTTGCCAATAAAAAAGGCGACCTAAAATTAAAATAAAACAAAGATAAATAGTTAAAAGAATAATTTTAGAACGTTTGTTTTCCATTGATGGCGTATTTGTTAGCAAATTCTATTTGAAGATTTTCGTTTTGTTGTTTTATTTCAGAATATTTTTTTTCTAGCTCAGAATATCTTTGGTTTTCGGTAACCATTTGACTGGAATAATAAACAGAAAAAAGGATTTGAAAAAAAACCAAACCGAGAGTGATAGCCAGTAAGAGTCGGTTAAGCATTAGTTATTTTGATAAATTCTAAGAACGGCCGAACGGGATAAAGGATTTTTTTTAATTTCTTGATGAGTCGGCAGAAATTTTTCTGATTTTAGATGGTGTTGAACAATAAATTGTTTAATAATCCGATCTTCACCGGAATGAAATGAAATAATAACAACTTTACCCGATTTTTTGGTTATTTTTAATGAAGCATTGAGAAGTTTTTTTAAATTATCAAATTCATGATTAACGGTAATTCGCAGGGCCAAGAAAATTTTAGTAGAGGGATTTTTTTGAGTAGAATAATGTTTTTTTTGATAATAATTTTGGACAATTTGGCTGAGCTCTAAACCATTTTTTATGGGATGATGTTGTCGAGCCTGAATGATTTCATAAACTAATGGTTTGGCAAGTTTTTCCTGAGCATATTTAGTAAAAATTTCATAAAGTTGATCTTTATCCCAAGTATTAATAATTTCTTCGGCGCTTAGAGTTTGAGTTTTAGGATTAAGTCGCATATCCAAAGATTTTGGATCATTAAATGAGAATCCCCTATCTGTGCCTGATTGTTGGTTAAGACTTAAGCCTAAATCGACTAGAAGACCATCTAAAGGCTGTTTTATTTTTTTGTGCCAAAGAGAATAGATTTGAGAAAAATTGCCTTTAAGGGGATGAAAGTTTGTAGATAAATTTTCGTTCTTTATCCTATCTACAGCAATTTTTTGATTTTGTGGATCAAGATCAAGGCCATAGACAGTAGCGCCTTTATTTAAAATTTCCAGAGTATGTCCAGCATGACCTAAAGTAGCATCTAAAAATGTTTGACCACTTTGAGGGTCGAGAAGTTTAATGACTTCTGATAATAGGACAGGCTGGTGATAATTCATTAAAGAGAAGAAGAGTTGGTGACTAAGTAAGAGCCATCATTTTTATAGTCTTTAAGAACCACAAAGTAAGTGCTGCTGGGTATGGATTTGGGAACAGAACTAAAGTTTTGATCAGTCCAAACTAATTTACCCGCTTTTTTAACTTCGGCGGAACTTTTGAGAGTAAAAGGAGTGTCAAAAGTGGAAATCTGGCCATTTTGGGTGGTAAAAGTTAAATTTAAATTACCACCGGTGACGCCATTGTCGTAACTGTATTTACAGCCAGAGGTACAACTTTCAGTACCTAAAAGAATTTTTCTATCGGTTTTTGTAGCAGCTAAATCGGTGGCTTCAATGTTTCCAGAGGCTCCTTTTTCAATTTCTAAACCATTAGTGGCGGCAGTATAAGTGAGTTCGTATTCTATTTTGGTAATATTTTTCGAAATTGACCCTATTCTTAGAGTTAATTCGTGGCCGTCATTTCGGGAAAGAAGAGAAATTGTGGGACGGTCGGCGACAGCCATTTCTACTAGTCTAGGGGTGGGGGTGGGAGAAGTGGTGGCTGTGGGAGTATTTTTACCACAAGCGGAAAGAATTAAAACGGAAATAAGAATTAGACCAAGATATTTTTTCATAGGTTAATTTAACTGCTTTTTGAGCCAGGTGTCAATTTCGTCGATATTTATTCTAATTTGAGACATAGTATCCCGATCGCGAATAGAGACAGTGTGGTCTTCTAAAGTTTGATAATCAATAACAGCACACCAAGGAGTGCCAATTTCGTCCTGACGACGATATTTTTTACCAATATTACTGCTGTCGTCAAAATCAACGGAATAATTTTGTGATAGGTCGGTGTAAAGTTTTTGAGCTTTTTCAACGAGTTCTGGTTTATTAGCTGCTAAGGGAAAAATAGCCAATTTATAGGCAGAAACCTTTGGATTGATTTTTAAATAAGTTCTAATTTCACCATTGTCTAATTTTTGTTCCTGATAAGCGTCAAGCAATAAAAAGAAAAAAGAACGGTCAACTCCACCAGAAGCCTCGACGATATGAGGTAAATATTTTTCATGAGTGACTGGATCTAAATAACTAAGATCCTGACCACTAAATTTGGAATGTTGGGTTAAATCATAGTTACCACGCCAATGAATGCCTTCCATTTCCGCCCATCCCCAGGGAGCATTATATTCAATATCAAAGGCTTTTTTGGCATAAAAAGCGAGTTCGTCTGGTTCATGTTGGCGAAATCTTAAGGAATCTTTTTGGTTAAATAAATTTTGATACCAGGTCATACGCTGTGCTTTCCAATATTCATAGAATTTATCCATATCGGCTTCTTGGCAAAAATATTGGATATCCCATTGTTCAAATTCTCGGGTACGATAGAGAAAATTTTTGGGAGTGATTTCATTTCGAAAGGCTTTTCCAATTTGAGCAATACCAAAAGGAATTTTGACACGGCAGGAATTAACCACATTTTGAAAATCTAAATAGATAGTTTGACAGGCTTCACCACGAAGATAAGTTTTTATTTTTTCACCTTCAATAACCCCAATACTAGTTTCCATAAGGGTATTAAATTTTTTGGCTTGAGTGAATTCTCCCCCACAATCAGGACAAATTTTAGCATTATCGATTAAATCGGGACGAAAACGGTGGTGACATTTTTTACATTCCACCATAAGATCACCAAAATTTTGGATATGACCGGAGGCTTCCCAAACTTTAGGGTGAGTAATTATGGTCCCATCAATCAAAACAAGATCAGAACGCTGCTGGACATTGTGTTTCAACCATAAAGATTTCCAGTTGTTTTTCATTAAAGAACCGATGGGGCCGTAATCATAAAAACCTTGGATACCACCGTAGATTTCACTGTTTTGAAATATTATCCCTCGACGTTTACAAAGGGAGACAATCTTAGCGACTTGATCATTTTGCTCATTACTCATGTGTGTATTATAAACGTTAATTTATAGTTCTGGAAATTTTATATACAAACCAGTCTGAACGGTTTATCTTGATAGTATCTGAAGGTTTTAGATTACGAAAGTTATCGAGTTCGTAAGCCGGATCTTTTGAGAGTTTTTGCCAATCATTTTGATAAGAAATAACGTACAAAGTATCAATTTTTTTATATTCAGCGGGATCTTTTATGACAATATCTTTTAAAGTTAATTGATCTTTAAAACGAAAACCTTTGGTATTTCCATCTGGACTTTGGAGAACAATTAAATTAAACAATGGGTCACTTTTTTGATTTTCGTCAATATAGTTGATAATTTGTTTTTGGGCCTGAATATTACTAGTCCAATCTGATGAATTTAAAATGGTAGGAATATTTAAAAGATTAAAAACAATTAATAGGAGAGTTAATAATTTGATTAAAAGATATTTTTGATTTTTATATAACCAAAATAAGTAAAAAATAGTGACTGGTAGGATATAGTGACCACTAAATCGGCTATGTGCTAAAGAGAGGCCGACTATTTGAAAAATAAACGGTAGTATCCAGAGGTTATTTTTGTTTCGATAAATAATGAGACTAGTTAATGTCAGAATAAAAGCAATATAGCCAAAAACTATTTGATTTCCAGAGAAATAGGTAAAAAGATTAGTGGTAAGAAGCCAAAGATTTTGCAAAAAGGAGATTTGGTGGGTATTGGTGTAGAGCTGACTAAAAGAAAGCATTCTGGTTATAAATAATCCGGGAGGATGGGTTAAATCAAACAAAATGAAAGGAGTAATGCTTAGGAATAAACCGAGCGAATATTGCCAACTGTCTTTAAATTTTCTATTAAGAAAAAATATTATTGGAATAATGGCTAGTGTAGTAAAAACGGCAAACCAGTGAAGATGAATAGTTAAGCCCATTAGAATACCGGTGATAATATATTTATAAGGTAACTTAGAAAAAAGAATTAAGAGAGATAGGGCTTGAAAAAATGGAATAAGGTGAGGACTCCAAGCCCAGCGGGAGGAGACCAATAGAGGAGTAAAGATAACTGTTAATATAAAAATTGGATAAGACCAATGAATTTTTTTTAGAATTAAAGCAAAAAGTATAAGAGTCAGAAGGCCGTAAAAGACAGTGCTATAGGCGGTAACCATGGGGTCATAACCAAAGATAATACAAAATGGCAAAAATAAATAATAAGGCAGGGAACTAAAAACTTCGATACCGTTTTCATCTGTTGGACCAATTAAAGTAATTTTTTTGTTTTGATAAATATTTTTAATACTGACGAGAACACTGGATTCATCGCGTGTAAAACGGGAACTATATTGAAGATTGTATAAGCGAAAAAATATCGCCAGAGCGATTAGTAATATAATAATTATTTTTTTCATTTAAATAGTTTACTGCTAATAAGTGGTTTTTCGATAATGGATTCACAATATTTTTTAAGAAGTTGTTGAGTATTTTTATAATCTTGTTCTTGGTAAATATTTTTTATTTCAGTGGGAATGCCATAACCCAATAATTCCAAAAACAAAATTTCATTTTTAATAAATATATTGAACTGGTCCTGACTAATGGATTCGATAATTTTAGCTAAAATTGGGTAAATTTCTGGGAGATTTTGATTGAAGGGTAAAAGAAGGTTGGCTATTTCTAAAAAATAAAACAGTAAATTAATCTGGCCAAGCTTTTGGGAATGATAAAGAAAGGACAGTTCCGATTCCGATTCAGAGAGCCAAAGAAAATTATTTTTTTGATAAAGACCAACCTTAATGATGTTGCCTATTTCTAAATGACCAAGACGGCGGCTTTTAACGGACTGAACGCTTTTTGCTAAACAGTTTATTTTGCCTAAGTTTGGGGTAAATAATGTTAAAAGTAAATCCCCTTCTCCACGACGTTGTTTTTTGATAACAATGGCATGTGTGGAAATATTTCGGTCCATTAGAGAGAGAGTTTGATGGTTTTATCGGCTACCCAAGAGAAAGTATCAACTTTTTGGCCGTTGACATAGATATCGTAATTAATGGCTTTGGTGCCGGGTTGTTTTTGTAAATAAAGAGTATAGTTACTGCTGGCTTTAACAGATGAAGTATATTGGACGGTGATAATATTGCTTGACATAGCATAAAGCGGATATTTGTTGCCGTAAAAGCCTTCAAAAACTTGTTTGCCTAATTCCTCGTAGAGAACTGGCTCGACTTCAGAGCCGGTCATTTTGATTAGTTTGCTACCAATTGGAACATAAAATCTGAACATATCTCGATAGGTGGGAGCGTTAAGACAAAGGTCACCTTTTTCCAAATTACAATTAGAGGCTTTGGCGGGATTGGTGTAAGTTAGAGTGATTTTATGATTAACTAAGCCGTTACTGGTAGTAATTTCATCTTTAATTTTTTGGGTAATAAAGATATTACTTTTGGCACTGGCAAAATTAGCGTCGTTGAGGTGGAAATAATCAGTGTTGGCATCAGTGGCGACAATTTGGCCGGCAATATTGACTGATTCAGCTGCCTTTTGAATTTCTGTATTATTGGGAAAATAGAATAAAATGTGTTTTTGGTTAATATTTTTAAATAAAGCTTGGGCTAATGGGGCAATTTTATCTTTTTCAGAACCCATAGCATTGGCTAATAGTGCCTGCATTAATGGTCCCATAAATCCTTTCCGATTGGTTTCGATGTAATTTCTGGGACGGCCGGCGATATATTCAAGAGCGTAAATAATTTGGGGACAGCCGTCACAACGGGAATCGGGAGCGGCAGTAAAGGTACCAACAGTAGTATCTAATTTACCTAAAACACTAACCATATCGACCAAAACTTGGGTATCAATAGCTACTACGGCATCGAACTGAGTTTTTTTGCCCATAGCTTTATAGTAACTATCCAAAAATATTTGGGCATCAGTAGGAAAATCAGGCGATAAATTACTGTCACGAAGGTTAAGATAAGGAACGTTAATGTGATAGGACTTAATAATTCGGGGAGCTGGGGTAGTGCTCGAGAGTTTATCGTCAAGGTCATAAATATTGCTGGCAGTGCCGGGAGTAATTTTACCGTTGGTAACTTTTATGGAAGAATAAGCAGTCCAAAAGCCACCACTGGGACGGAGTTCGCCGTCATTTTGAAAGATCATTAAGTAATTTCGGGAACTATCTTTACCGAGTAACCAAGAGATGTTGGTTAAAATTGGTTTACCTTCACTTAAAATTTTATTGGCTTGACTGATAGTCTCTTTGACCTGATTAAAATCTTGATGAATGGCGATATTTTTGTAAGTAGCCGGATAACGATTAATATCAATTTTATTGATTAATGAATCAATTTCAATAATTTTATTTTCAATAGAGTCCAGATGAGGCAATAAACTTCCTACCGATTCGGTCAAAAAAGAAATCCGATCTTCAGTGGTTTTGGCGCTGCTAACCCCCGAGCCTTTAAGACCGAGAAAATCTTGATATGGCTCAATAGCTTGAATTACAATATCTCCAGTATCTAGGGCGTTTTGACTAATTTTAATCAAATTTTGGCCGTCAGAATAGTAGTTTTTAGCAATAGGGATAATTTTTAGATAGGATAATTTTTGGAATTTATTATTAATAAGAGTTAACTGTTGACGTAAATTTCCGAGTGTAGTTTTGCTTTGATTTAAATCCTTGTCAGAAATAGACTGTTTTAAGGTTTGAACAGTGATTTTGGCAGTATTAATTTGATTGAGTAAATCTTTTCCGGGTAAATAGAGACCGAAAAAGAGAAAAATTAATATTAAAACAATAATACTAATTATTACCGATAATACGGTAATAATCTTTTTATGAAATTTCTTTTTTGGAGTTTTTTTAATCGAAACAGAGGTGTTTTTAATCAAGGTAGCAGGAATTTCCATAATTAAAGTTTAGCATGTTTACCAATTAGAAAACATGGCAGCTGGGGTTTTGAAAATAATGGCAATTTCTTGACGAAGCGAGCGATTTTTAATATAGACAGCATCCATCTTGGCTCTTTTTTCAAAAGGGAGGTTGTTACGTCCTGAAACTTGCCAGAGACCGGTGATGCCGGGTTTGGCGGTTCGAATAATATCAATGTATTTTTTTGTTTTAGGGTATTTTTGAGCATATTCATTTAACTCTTCATCGCGATAGGCTCGAGGGCCAACTAAACTCATTTCCCCTTTTAAAACATTGATAAACTGGGGCATTTCATCAATAGAGGTGGCACGAATAAATTTACCAATTTTGGTAATGCGGGGATCCTCAGAGGCGGAGAGCTTCCAGTCATTAGCTTTATATTTTTCCCAAAGTTCTGGATAGTTTTCTCTTAAAAATTTATCATTGTCACCACAACGCATAGAGCGAAATTTATACATGAAGAACTCACGATCTTGACCAACCCTTTTTTGTTTAAAAATAATTGGACCGAAAGAAGTTATTTTGATAAGGAGGGAAACAATTAAAAGAATTGGTGAGAAGGCAATTAACAAAAGAGCGGAGGCAAAAATATCAATAGTTCTTTTAACGGGAGCAAATAAAAAAACTCTTAGGTTGTAAAAAGGTAAATCTCTTCTAGTCATTTTTTGAACATAGAGTGTCAACTTGTTGCTTAAAGTTTAACATAAAGTTTTTATGGTCAAAGCGGGAAGCTTGTAACTGACAACCACGGCTGTTTGGGGTATGTTTAAGATATTCATTTAAAGCCTTAAATAAGGAATTTTCATTTAATTCAGAAAAGAAAATGCCAGTTTTATGGTCGATAATTGTTTCTAATGCTCCGCCTTTTTGATAGGCTACCACTCCTCGACCACAAGCTTGAACTTCAAGGGCACTAAGACCAAAATCTTCTTCTTGAGGATGAATTAAACCGAGGCAGTTTTGATAAAGAGAAACTAATTGATGATCATCAATATTTCCTAAAAATTCGATATTTTTATTATTTTTGGCTAAAGATTTTAAATAGTTTTGGTCTCGACCGACGCCAACAATCTTAAGGAAATAAGGAAAATCGCGAAAAGTTTTAATAACTAAGTCAATATTTTTATGAGCGACTAAACGGGAGACAATTAAAAAATAATTTTTTGGTTTTTGCTGGTTAGGGAAGAACTTTTTAGTATCAATTCCAGGGTAGATGACAGTGGTGGGACGTTGATAATTAGCCTGAATACGTTTGGCAACATTTTGTGAATTACAAAAAATATAATCGGGACGAGAGGCATAAATTTTATCTATTTTTTGATATTTTTTTAAAAGTGGCCTAAGTATAAGTGGCGGATTTTGATAGAGGTAACGATTAATATTGTGGTAATAGCAAATAAATAAAGTTTGGGGAAGGGTAAGAAAACAGTGACCGATGGTGGAGGTAGTGGAGATTAAAAGATCATATGAAGAAAAATCAACTTGCTCCATTTTATAGGCATAAAATGGAGTGTATAGAAGTTTATTTTTTAAATTTAGGGAAATAATTTTGTGGCCTTTTGGCAACCAAGAGGTTTTTTGAGGGTCATAAATGAGAGTATAAATATCGGCTTGAGGATAGATTTCTAAAAGATCGAGAAGAACTCTTTCGGCACCACCCCATTGATTGAGCCAATCATAAAAGATTGCAATTTTCAATTACGAATTACGAATTACGAATTAAGTAATTCTTGATAAAAATTTAATGTTTGAATAGCGGTTTTAGACCAAGAATATTTGGTGACTTGTTGATGACCTAACTTTAATAATTTATTTCTGAGTGTTGGAGATTTTTGTAATAATTTAATTTGCTTGATTAAGTCGTCCGGGTTGTGGGGATTAAAATAGAGAACTGAGTTTTCATAAATTTCCGGAAGACAGCTGGAATTAGCAGCAATAACTGGACAGTTTAGAGCCATAGCTTCTAAGCCGGTTAAGCTGAAACCTTCTAGAAATGAGGGGTGAACTAAAGCCAAAGCTCGTTGATAAATTTGTTGGAATTTATTGTCTGGCAAATAACCTAAAAATTCAACTTGTTTTTCCAAGTGATTTAACCTAACTAATTTAACAATTCTTTGAGTAAAAACAGAACGGGCGCAAATAATTTTTAGTTTTAACTTAGGCAATTTTTTTAAGGCTTCAAAAACAACTTCAATATTTTTATGGGGGTAAAGGTTGCCGGTGTAAATAAGATAGTCAGAGATTCTAGGTTCTGGATTCGAGAGACGAGAAGATTTTTGGAGAAATTCAGGATCAACGGCTTCGTAAGTAGTAATAATTTTTTGAGAATTAAAATGGTATTTTTCTATGATGTAGTCACGCCAAAAATTACTGGGGACAATGATAAAACTAGTGTTAAAAATAAAACGGGTCATTAATAAATAACCCCAGTATTTAGGCCAATAAAAAAGAGAATTTCTGGTCGAGGTAGCTGGTCCTTTGGAAAAATGGCGGATTAAATCATGAACAGTGACGACTGATTTACCACCATAAAAGATGGGTTTATCTAGATGGGTAAAGTGAACTAAATCGGGTTTTAAACTTCTTAAAAGAAAGGGTAAGAGTAATTGTTCCTGAATGGAATAATGTCTAAACTTTGTGGTTACGTAGGTAAAATTATTTCCTAAATCATTTTTTACTTCTGGCAATAATTCTGAATAAACTAAAAGAGTAAAATGATATTTTTTAAAATCAGACTGATCTTTTAGGGCGATTAAAAGATTTTTGGTATAACGGCCAAGACCGGTGTGTTTGGGACCATAAAGACGAGCATCAATAACAATATGCATCATAGATGTTTGACCTTGAAGATACGATATTTTTCTAAAAGATTAATACCCAGCCAAACTATTTGTTGAAGAATTGGTGGATAACTTTTAATTAAATTTTCGCGGTAGAAAATGCGCATGGCGTTAGTAGTGGCCATGGCACTTCTGACTTTAGTTTCTATGGATTTGGTAGCAATATTCTGGGTGTGTTTAATAATTCCCGAGGAAACTCCTTGGTAGTGATAGGCTTTGCAGCCAGGATAAAAATAAAGGCTGTAACCTTTTTGTTTTATTTGCCAACAAAGATCAATATCTTCGCCGTACATAAAATATTTTTCATTCCACCAATTAATATTTTCACCAACACTTCTTTTGAGCATGACGAAAGCACCGACACAGGCATCAATTTTTTGAACTTTAGAATAATCTAAGTGGCCCATAAAGTAGCCATTTAGTAATTTAGAGTGAGGAAAAAGTTTAGGCAAACCAAAGCCAAAGAAATGACAAAAAGCATTCCAGGGAGTGGGAAAGCCACGGTGGCATTCGGGTTGAGTTTTGCCGGTTAATACTAGAATTAAATTACAAGTAGCAGAGTCAACTTCAGAATGGTGTTCAAAAAAATCCAAGATTTTCCGAAAAGTATCTTTTTCAACTGTGGTATCAGGATTAAGAAATAAAACGTATTTAGACTGGGGATTAGTGGCTTTTAAAGCCTCATTATTGCCGGCAGCAAAACCAATATTGCCAGAATTAGGATGAAAGACGAATTTCAATTGAGAACGATTTGATTTGACGGTTTTGGCAAGCTTAAAACTGTCATCTGTAGAAGCATTATCGGCAACAATGATTTCTATAGAATAATCACCAAGTTGGGATTGTTTGATGCTTTCTAAATTTTTCTTAAGATAATCCTTGGCGTTGTAGTTTAAAACAACTACCGAAAGAATGGGATTATTTTTTGGTGATGTTTTCATAGATTTGATTTAAACCCTCAACACATTTAATAAAAGAGTAATTATTTTTAATTAATTTCCGAGCGTTTGCGCCCATAGCTTGGCGAAATTTAGTGTCTGTCAAAATTTTGAAAACATTTTTGAGAATGTCTTTGTTGGGACTGACGATAGCGTCTTTATAATTTTCAATTTTGATGCTGCCCATACCACCTTCAGGGGTGGTAATAACTGGCAGACCGAAGGTCATGCCTTCTAGAAATTTATTACGGGTGCCTCCCCCACTGCCCATGGGAGCTAAAAGCAACCAACAGTGTTCGTAATAATATTGAGGATCATGTGGCTGGCCATCGGAATCAGCTTCGGCCACAATAATGTCTGGTGAGGCGTATTTGCCAAAAAATTCTGGAGCAAAACGACCAATGATATAGAGCTGACAGTTAGGAACTTGAGTTTTAATTTGAGGCCAATAATTTTCTAAAATTAATTCTACCGATTCTCGATTTTGCATCCATTTCATGTTTGAAACACCAAAAAGAATGCTGGGATTTTTCGATTTTTGACTTTTGGTGGGGGCGTCAATATATTTTTGATCAACGCCGTTTTGAAAATATTGAATATCTTTACGATTAGTAACTTCAGAAATAGTTTTTTGATCCTCAATACCAAAAGCGACCACAGTGTGAGTATTTTTCCAATAATGAGTTTCCCAATACTTTAGTTTACTGACGTCATACCAAAGGACGGGTGCTAAAATTTTTCTCCAACCCTTGAGACTTTCGACATAGTGTTGATAAACAGCGTATTCAATAGTTAAATCGACTAAGACCACCGGAATATCAGTTTTAGGGATATTGGGCATAGGGTAAAAACAATCACAGTGAATAAGGTCAAATTTGTGGGTGTCAATTTCTTCTTGAATGGCTTTGCGAAAATCGTCAGAAATATAGTTGACCACTAAAAAAGGATAGGGACTAAAAGCGGTAGCTAGGATTTTTTTAAGGTCCCAAGTCTTACCTCTTTTAACCACAACAATTTTTTGACAATATTGACGAAGATCTTCGACTCCCTCTTCATCACGACTAAAACAAATCAAAGTAATGTCATTTTTTGGAGCTAAATATTTGATGGAATAAAAGGATGATCTTTGACCTCCGGATTGAGATAAACGAGGAACGTAGGGAGTGATCATTAAGATTTTTCTTTTAATCATGTTTTAAATTTAAACTTTGATAATAGAGAGCCATAATAATCCAAAAAGTATAAGCCACTTTTGAAGCTTCTAGAATATCAATAAAAGTAGCGTTAGCCAACAGACTGGCCATTACAGAAAGGAAAATCAATGATAGTTGAGAGGCTAAATCTGTGGGACGTTTTTTAATTAGAGGTACGGTTTTAATAAAGAAATAAAGGAAAATAATATTTAAGGTCATAAAACCTAAAAGGCCACTTTCACCTAAAGATCGGAGATAATCATTATCTGTGGCGAGGGTAATGGAACCTAGGCCGGTACCTAAAATCGGGTTTTTCTTAAAGGCATTTAAAGCTCGAGGCCATTCAACATTAAAGCGAATTTCCCCAGAGCGAGCCACACCGGCGTCAATATCGGCTGGGGTAACTTCTTCAACAGCCGGATGACGAAAGACAGTGGGGGTGGGTTTTTGGATAATGACGGCCACTGGTTTTTGAATAATAGCAATGACAGTTGTAGTTGGAGTTGGAAAAATAGTGGGAGTGGAGCTGATTTTTACAGTTGAGGTTTTAACAATATTAATGGTGGCTAGAAGTCGTTGATTTAAGTCTCCTGAACTAAAAAAAGAATAAACAACCAGGGCAGAAAGCGGCAGTATCCACCAATAGCGACGTAGGAGTATAAAGCAGAGAACAATGCCGCCCCAAAATGCAAAAATGGAAACTCGAGAAGCGGTGAGAGTTAATAAATTAAAGCCAATTAAAAAGATGATAAAGGAAGAAATTTTTAGTAATTTGTTTTTAGTTAAAACGGTGACAGCACCAATAATAATTAAAACTAAACTAAGGTAAGCGGCCAAATCATAGTGGCCGGCAAAGGTGGAGGAAATTCGAGTCCAAACATTCATTTGAAGAAGTTGGCCTTTTGAGAATTCTTCATTCATGGTGGAAACAACTGGAAATTGAAAATATTTTTGACCATAGCCATAAACAGCGATGCCCAGCATGGCCATCAAAAGAAAAATATAAGGATAAATGAAATCTTTAATATTTTTAATAGCATTTAAAGTGATAAAGAAGAGAGAAATATATTCAAAACGACGAAAGGTGTTAAGCAAAAGAACCGAGGGTAAGTTATTTTGATAAATTAATATTGAGTTGACCGTACTAAGCAAAATAGCGATAAAATAGGCAATAAACAGTAAAGTAATTTTTTGTTTAAAGAAAGAAAAATGATTTTTTAGTTGATAAATAAAGAAAAATACAAAACAGAGGGCGATAACAATATCATCAAGGCGAATGGCTACGTAGGTGCCTTCAACGCCAGTTAAGGGAAATTTGGGATAGAGAGGAATAAAGAGAATTAAGATGGCTAAAATAATCCGAAAAGGATTTAAATTCTTGAACATACCTCTTTATAAATTGGAATAATTAAACTGCGGAGGAAGGCGTTAACTTTGAGGACTTTTTTAACCACTTTAGTTTGCCACTGAGGCCGATGTCGTTCAAAAAAAGAGATAACACCAGTATATTCACGAACAATGGGATCGGAACGTTTGATAGCTGAAGCGCCGCCAAGATGGATAATCTGTGGGCCAACAAGATACCAACATTGAGATTTTGGAAAGGCTAAATGCATGCGGTAAGCCCATTCAACTTCTTCGCCATACATAAAGTAACTTTCGTCAAAACCTTTAGTTTTATCAACAACAGAGCGACGAATTAACATAAAAGCGCCAGTGACCCAGTCTTGTTGGTGATCCTTAAGAAATAATTTTTCATGAGTATAAAACTGGGGAGTGTGGGGATGAAAAGGTCTAACTAGAGAGTTAAAAAAAGGCAAATCATCAAAACCTAAAGACCAGGCAATAGTATTGGCTAAGTTCGGAAAATAACCACCACTGGCTTGAATACTTAAATCTTTGTTTAATAATTGGGCGCTACACATATGAGCTTCGGGGTGGGCCGAGAGCCAAATTAGGCTTTGGCTGATAGCGGAGTGAAGAATAATAGTATCAGGGTTTAAGAGAAGAATATAATTGCCTTTTGAAATTCTAATCCCTTGGTTATTGGCTTTACCAAAACCGACATTTTCATTAAGAATTAATTGACAGTTTTTTGCTTTTGAGCTCTTAATAAATTTATTTATTTGGACAACTGAATCGTCTGGAGAAGCATTGTCAATAACAATAATTTCAAAGGGGATATCTTTAAGACCTTTATCGGTATAAATCGATTTTAAACAGTCGACAGTAATTTGGCTGGTATTATAAGAGACAATGATGATGGAGAGGAGTGGATTATTTTTCATCTGAGTTTAGAAATTTTTTATATACAAAAACAATGGAAATTAAGGATAATTCTAATATAGCAAAATTAGCTAGGCGACGAAAAGGTGAAGTTGGAACAATTTTTAAAGTGATTTTGGCATTATATTCTTTGCCTTTGAAAATTAGTTTATTAACGATTCTTTTTTCCGGTTTAGTGAAGACATCGTTTTGCCATTCGTAACCATTAATATAGAGTGACTCTTTAAAAGGGAGGTGAAATTCTTCAAAATAATAACTTTGAATTGTATCTTTGATAATAGTTTTGGCTAATTCCGGGGGGTGATTAAGGATAATTAAAAATGGGGCATTATAAGTGGATTTATAGAAATTGATAACCTCGTTTCTGGTTAAATTAGTGTAATAAGCAGAAACATTTTTCAATTGAACAGTATCCCCTGGTTCGTCTGACTTGGCACTATTGGGCAGATTTTTTAAAGTGGGAGTGGGAATTAAAAGATAGGCAAGAGATATGGCATTAAATAAAATAATTAAAATAGTGGGAAGGATTTTTTTAAGCATTATTGAAAAAGCATGGCTCGACCCAAAGAATATTGGGGATTTTTAAGTTGACGATCGGAAATCTTTTTAGCGGGAATTCCACCCCAAACTTCATAATCGGGAATGTCTTTGGTGACCACTGCGCCGGCAGCGACAATGGCTCCCCGACCAATAGTAACTCCGGGAAGAATAATAGCCCGAGGACCAATAAAAACGTAATCTTTGATGATAACTGGAGCAAAGGAATTTTTAAAATCGGAGGAATTTATGTCGTGTTCGTCAGTATAAATTAAAACTTCACTGGCAATATCCACGTGATTACCAATATCTAATTTTCCTCGACCGTCTAAAAAAGCGCGATAACCGATGATGCTGTTTTGGCCGATAGTGATGCCGCTTGGGTGGAAAAAATTGGCTTCGAGTTGAATAGTACTGTTGAAGGGCATTTTTAAACCCGAGATTAGATAAAAAACTTTTCGAAGACTATGGATGGGGAGGTAACCGATAATTCTTAAAATCAGTAGCCAAAATTCACTAAAAACAGTGAGAAAACGATTTAGTATTTTAGGAAATAGGTTTTGGAGAGTTAGTTTTTGACCAACGTATTCATTCATAAGTTAAATTATAGCTTAGAAAAAATTTTAATGAGGGATTTAGCGGAGTTGATCCAGGTGAATTTTTGAGCTTGTTTTAGGCCTTTGCTAATTAAATTTTGCCTAATTTCAGGATTAATAATTTGGGTCATCGCTTCTAATAAAGTTTGAGAATTATATGGATCAATATAAAGGGCAGTATCGGCGAGAACTTCTTTAAGCGGGGAAATATTACTGGCGATAACCGGGGTGCCGGCTTGCTGACTTTCAATAGCGGGAATACCGAAACCTTCGTAAGTACTGGGAATAATTAAAGAGACGGCGTTTTGATAGAGACAAGATTTCTCTGTTTCACTGAGGTAATCGGTAAAAATAATTTGAGAATTTAATTTTAGTTTGGCGACTAATTGAGCGATGTCGGTGTAAAGCCAGCCTTTTTTTCCACCAATGACCAACTGGTAGTTGGGATTTTTGGCTAAAAATTTGGCAAAAGTTTCGATTAAAAAGGGATAATTCTTATTAGGTTTGAGAGTACCGATAGCTAAAAAATAAGGATAAGTTAGGTGAAATTTTTTAGCAACAGGTGAAAAACTTTGAGTTTTGATTTTGGAAATCTGGGACACGCCATTATAAACTAAAGAGATTTTTTGCGGGTCAATTTGGTAAGTTTTGACTAATTCGTCTTTGGTAAATTGGGAAACGGCCACAATGTGGGCGGATTTTTTAAGTGAAGTTTCAGTCCAATTTTTAAGCTGATAGAAATCTTTTTTGGTAAATTGGGAAGGGTCTTGCAAATAACCAATGTCGTGAATAGTAGGAACGCAGGGAAAGGGGGAAAATAACGGAGAATAGTGATTAAAGGAATAAAATAAATCTAGATCAGGAGATTTAGTATAAAGATAAAAAGGCAGGGCAATTTTGGTCCAAAGTTTTTGGGGACCAAAAACTAAATAATGCCAGTTAGCCTTGGTTTTAGGGAGATCGTTTTGAGGTGGATTTTTAAGAAAAATATAATATTGGTTTTTTAAGTCTTGACGGTAAAGTTCCCATAAAATATTAAAGGCGTATTGACCAACACCGACCCTTTGGGGAAAATTGGCTTCATTAGCGTCGATTCCAATCAACATATTTTTTTATAAATATTTAAAGTTTGTTTGGCGGTGATATCCCAAGAAAATTTGGTCGATTGCAGAAGAGATTTTTGGGAAAGTTTTTTTCTAAGAGTGCTCGAACTAATCAATTTTTGTAAACCTTGAAAAATCGATTCAATGGAATTGGGATTAATTAAAATACCAGAGTTGCCAACAACTTCGGGCAGTGAGGAAGTACAGCTAGTTAAAACAGGAACACCAAGTTTTAGAGATTTAACTAAGGGCAGGCCAAAACCTTCGTAGAGGGAGGGGTAAGCTAAAAATAAAGCTGAGGCGTGAAGAGCCACCATATCTTTTTCGGGAATGTAACCCAGGATCTTAATCCGAGAATTTTTGAACTGGAGAATATCTTTACCCCAACCATATTTACCGGTGATAGCTAATTCTACCTTAGATTCGGGATGTTTTTGATGGTATAAATTAAAGGCAGCAATTAAACGAGTTAAATTTTTGCGCGGTTCCCGGGTGCCTTGGGAAAGAATAAATTTTTTAAGGCCGTACTGTTTTTCGATGGCAGATTTTTTGCGATTTTGAATTTCTGGGGACAGTTTCAAAAAATCACTGTATTTATCTTCGGCGGCTTCATAAATAACGCTAGTTTTTTGAGAATTTATTTTAGGGAAAATTCTTAAAAGATCTTTTTGAGAATTTTGCGAGACACAAATAAAATTTTGACATTCTTTGGCTGCCCAAAACATTTTTCGTTGATGAGTAGTGACAATTTTAGGAGATAACCATTGGGGAAAAAGAAAGGGCGTTAAGTCGTGGACAGTAGTGATAGTTTTGGCTTTTAATGTCGGCGGCTGGGTCCAATCAGAAGTATGAAAAACATCGCATCGGCCAATAAAAAATTCTATCGGTAAAATATGAAGTTGATTCCATAGAATGGCTAAAAAAGTGGGAGGTAAGCGATAATGGTAGATTTTGACATTTTTATATTTGGCTAATTCAGAAATTTCTTTTGGCAGTGGTTGGCGAAGAAGAGAAAAAAAGAGTTTATATGTGTTTTGGCGATCATTTTTTAGAAGATGCCGGACTAGGTTTAGGGTGTAATTACTGACACCGGTGCCATAAGCAATAGAAGAGACATCGATTCCGATTATCATATCTGTATGGTTGATTTTAGCAAATATGATAAATTTCGGAGGCGTTCGACGAAAATTTGAGGAAAATTTTTAATAAATTCGGAAAAAGTATAATTTTTGTGAATAAAATAAATCCAATTTTTAAAAACTTGTTTAGCCCGAAAGTTGCCCATGCGATTGCTGGTGCCGCCACCTAGATGGTAAGCCAAGGCTTGAGGAATCAACAAAGTCTGATAGTGATTTTTTTGGAGCCGAAAGGCAAGGTCGACATCTTCGACATAGGCGAAATAATGTTCGTCGAAAAGGCCTATTTTAAGGATAATTTCTTTATTATAAATGACGACGGCGCCACTGGAACCCCAGACTGATTTAGAGGAATAGTTAGTTAGATGAGTAGATAAGTAGTTAATAGTTGAAAAGTGGTTTTGAAGGCACTTACCTGACCAATCAAAACTGATGCCTTGGGATTCAATGGCAGTGCCGTCACGGTTTAAAACCGTGCCACAAAAACAGGCAAACTTAGGGTATTTTTTAATGTTTTGAACAATTAATTTAAAATAATTTTGATCGAGATTCAAGTCGTTGTTTAATAGACAGACGTAATTGTATTTGGCAGCCTTAATGCCCCGATTAACGGCAAAAGCAAAACCAGTATTGCGATTTAGTTGAATAGTGGAATAGTCGAATAGTTTAATAGATGAAGAGTTGAATAGTTGAATAGAATTATCAGTGGAGCCGTTGTCGACCAGAATTATTTCGAATTTGGCGTTGAGGCAATTTTTAATGGCAAGGTTAAGATTTTTTAGACAGTCGGGTAGATATTTAGCACCATTAAAATTAGGAATAATGATACTAAAATTAATTTCCATAATTTATTTTAATAGAATCCCCTATTTTTAATTTTATTTTTTGGGCAGTACCGGCATTTAATTCGATGACGTATTTAACGGCTTGGGAACTTTGGTAGAGTTTGAGTTGAAGGTCGGGAACATTGGGTTCGGGTTTTGCGGTGAAGATATCGGTAACTTGACCGCTTTGAGTGACAAAAATCATGTCTAAAGAAATCAAGGTATCTTTCATCCAAAAATAGCGAATAGTTTCACCATTAAAAACAAAAAGCATCCCGCAGTTAGAACAAAGTTCTGATCGATTAGAGAGTCCTTTGGCCTGAAGATAGGAATTATTTGCAATCTCAAGAATATAACTTTGATCTTTAATATTTTGATTTATTGTCTTGGGTGGTGATGATTTATTGATAAATAGTTTAGTAGATAAGTAGATTAGTAGTAAGACAACTAGAACTATAATGATAATTTTTTGCATAAGCTTTCCCCTATTCTATCCCAAGTGTAAAAACTTTTAATATTTTGATAACCGGTATGGGCCAGATTTTTCGAAAGTTGCGGTGATTTAATTAATTTAATAATAGTTCTAGTTAAGTTGTTTAGATTATCTATTTTGAAAGTTAAACCGCCCTTTAAGGTATTAATAACTTCGAATGTTTGGGGAGTATTGGCACCGATTATCGCTTTGCCTCGGGCTAGGCTTTCGACAAAAACCAAGCCAAAACTTTCATGAACTGAGGGCAGAATTAAAAAAGAACTTTGATCTATGGCATCCTTAATTTGTTTTGGAGTGGGTTTAAAAATAAATTTAATTTTTGACCGAGTCTGTGGAGGAATAGTTTTTAAAAAAGTCGAAATTTTGGGAAAATAAAGGGTTTTTTGACCGAGAAGGGTTAAAGACGAGTGAGGGTATTTTTTTAAAATTAAATCAAAAGCTTGGATTAAAAGTTCGCTTCTTTTATGAGCGGAAAAATTAGCAATAAAAACTAGGTGAGTTTCTTTTGGATAATGAATTCTTTTTTCATCAATAATAAAATCTGGGTCAACCCCGAGACCGTGGACAAAATATTGGGGTTGAGTGATTTTTAAATTTTTTTGAAAATATTTTTTTTCATAGTCGGTGAGACACCAAAGGTAGTCGGCTTTTTTTAATACGGAAAGTAAAATGGGACTTTGAAAATCCGGATCATTAGGGTGAAAACAAGGAACGAGGAGTAATTTAGTTGAATAGTGGAATAGTTTAGTAGTTAAGAAGTGAAGAAAAGAAGCATAAAGAATAATGGTGGTGGGAAGCGGGCCAGCGATTATATAATCGGGATGAAATTGGACAATAGATTTTAGAGATGAGAAAAAAGAAATTGGGGAAAAGATGGGACCTTTACTAAAAGTTTTGAAGTTGGGAAGTAATTTAGATAATAGTTTAAAGGGACGATGGAGGAAAGTAAAAACTGGTAATCGAATAATGTTTGAGCCGTCTTTGCCATAATTTAATTGGCTATGACGAGCCGAGGAGAAGTCGTCGGTGGAAGTACAGTTAGTAGTTAAAACTAAAATTTGATGGCCCTGTTTTTCTAGGTATTCCCCTATTTTATTGATGGCTCTGGAGCCGCCGTCAACGGCGGGAGGGTAAATATGAGTCAGTAGTAAAAATTTGGCCATTTGATATAGTATATTTCATAAGAGCTATGAAAACGGTAATGAATAAGTTAAAAAAAGTTTTGAATTCCAAATTGTTCCAATTGTCCTTTTCGGCGATATTAATTTTTGTGGCTTTTCGAAGGGTTAATGTTGGCCATTTACTAAATGAGGTGCATCAAGCCCCCTGGTGGGTGGTGATAGTTTTGTTGGTATATATGGCTTTTTCCATGGTTTTGGGTGGTTTACGCTGGAGTATTTTAGTTTTAGGTAAGGTTAAGCTTAGTGATGTTTTGGCCTTCACCAAAGCTACTTATGCCGGCAGCTTTTATTCACTATTTTTTCCATCTTCTGTTGGCGGAGATTTATTAAAATGGACAAGTTTAACTAAAAAATATCCGGAAATGTCAAAGCTAAAGTTAATGGGTTCGGCCTTAATTGATCGGGTAATTGGTTTTAGCGCTTTTTCAATCGCGGCTTTAATAGCTTTAATTGCCGGGAAAATATTGAAGTATCAATTTCCTGAGATTTTATTTTGGTTATTTTTAGGGATTAATTTTGCTTTAATTGTTTTTTATGTTTTGGTTTTTACAATTGATTTTGAAAAAATGTTGAGTAAATTTAAATTTTTAAATAAGTTATTGGAAATTGTGGATTTACTAAAGAATAGTAATAAACAAAGAATTATTATTTGTTTTTTAATCTCTTTAATATCTGAACCGGTATGGATGTTAATGACCTGGTTTTCGTCCTTGACCTTCAAAGCTCACATAAAACTACTGCAAGTATTTATTTTTATGCCGATAATATCCTTAATTTTAGTATTACCCATTTCATGGGCGGGTTTTGGGGCCAGAGAAAATTTATTTTTAATATTTTTTGGGCAGTTAGGATATCAATCAGAAAAATTGCTGTTAGTATCGGCTTTTGGTGGAATATTAGGAATATTAAATGCTTTGATTGGCGGACTGGTGCTGTTGTTCTAAATAGATAAGTAGTTGAATAGATAAGTAGTTGAGAAGTAAAATACTATTAACTGTCAAGAAGGTCTGGTGTATAGCCAGACTGGCAACCGAGCCCGCCGAAGAGGTGGATCACGGTGCCCGTCCAAAAACAATTTGGAAGACAGGCCTTATTAATTAAAAAGGAAAAATATGAACTATTTCCAGTTTTCTTCCGAGTCGGTATCGTCGGGTCATCCCGATAAAATCTGTGATCAAATTTCTGATGCAGTGCTAGATGAAGCTTTGAGTTTAGATAAAAATTCCAGAGTAGCGGTAGAAACTCTACTGACTGTTAATAGAATTGTTTTAGCTGGCGAAGTCACTTGTACTAATAAAATTGATTTTGAAAAAGTAGCCAGAAATAAAATTAAGGAAATTGGTTACGATAAAGAGATTTATAACTTTACTGATAAGTCCCCGATTGAAATATATGTTCACCAACAGTCGGCTGACATTGCAATCGGGGTTGATAATGAGGGTGCTGGCGATCAGGGAATGATGTTTGGTTATGCCAGTGATGAGACCAAGGAATTGATGCCGTTGCCGATAGTTTTGGCTCATAGATTATGCCGAAAGATGGATGAATTAGAGAAAAAAGAAAATTGGATTAGACCCGATGGAAAATCACAGGTGACAGTAAATTATGATAATGGAAAAGTAATTGGAATTGAAAAAGTAGTCTTGGCAAAACCGTTGGATTATAAAAAAAAGATTGATTTTAAACAATATTTTTATGAGTCGGTAATTTTACCAGTGTTGAGTGAATACAATTTAAATATTGGAATAGATCAGGTTATTTTTAATGGAACAGGACGTTGGGAAATTGGCGGTCCGGCAACTGATACGGGGGTGACTGGTCGGAAAATTGTAGTCGATACTTATGGTGGGATGGGAAGAATTGGCGGTGGTTGTTTTTCCGGAAAGGATCCAACAAAAGTTGATCGAAGTGCGGCTTACGCCGCCAGGTTTTTAGCTAAAAATGTGGTGGCAGCAGGATTGGCGAAACGCTGCGAAGTGCAATTAGCTTATGCAATTGGTGTTAGAGACCCAGTTGGTAAAGGTTTTGAGACTTTTGGAACTGCTACTAAAGATGAAAAAATTATTAATGATTTTATTTGGAATTTAATGGATTTGTCGGTCAAAGGTATTATAGAAAAATTTGATCTTAAGAGACCAATATTTGCCCAAACAGCCAAATATGGACATTTTGGAAATGAAAATTATTCTTGGGAGAGTATAGATAAGTAGTTGAATAGTTGAATAGATAAGTAGTAAGATGAGTGTATGTTATATCACAATATTTTAGTTTGGAAAAAGTCACATGAATTTACTTTAGAAATCTATAAAATAACTAAAAAATATCCCAAATGAGAAGAGCTTCTAGTTCAGTTCCGGCCAATATTGTGGAAGGAAATGCTAGAAGATCAAGTAAGGAATTTGCTCAATTTTTAGTTCAAGCCAGGGGTTCTTTATCAGAAACACAATATTTTTTAGAATTATCAAAAGATTTAGAATACATTTCAGTATCTGAATTTGAAAATCTTACTACACTGTCTATTGAAGTAGCTAAGATGTTAAACTCTTTATTAACTAAGATTAAGAGTTGTAATTATTAGATTTTAACTATTAATCTATTTATCTATTAAACTATTCATCTAACATGATATTAATAGTCGGAGGGGCCGGATATATCGGCTCAGAAATAAACAAAGAATTAAATGTAAACGGTTACAAAACCGTAATTTTAGACAGTTTGGTTTCGGGGCATAAAGAGTCGGTAAAATGGGGAGAATTTGTTCAGGGTGATTTAGTTAATTTAGAAGATATTCGGGGAGTGTTTAAAAAATATCCAATTGAGGCGGTGTTTAATTTTGCGGCTTTTATCGAAGTTGGTGAATCAGTGAAAGATCCGCAAAAATATTATTTTAATAATTTAATAAACACTCTTAATTTATTAAAAGTAATGAGAGAGTTTAACGTTAATAAAATTATTTTTTCCTCAACGGCAGCGACTTTTGGCGAACCAAAATACACGCCAATTGATGAAAAACATCCGCAATGGCCAATTAATCCCTATGGTTGGACTAAATTTATGATAGAGCGGGTGTTTTCAGATTACGATACTGCATATGGTCTACGATATGTGGCTTTGCGTTATTTCAATGCTTGTGGGGCCAATGATGAGGCGGATATTGGCGAAAATCATAACCCAGAATCTCACTTAATTCCTTTGGTTTTGGATGCGGCCATTGGGAAAAGGGAAAATATAAAAATTTTTGGCACTGACTACCCTACCCCGGACGGCACTTGTGTTCGGGATTATGTTCACGTGGTTGATTTGGCCTCAGCTCATCTTTTAGCTTTAAAACATCTGTTGGATGGTGGAGAATCAAAACAATACAACTTAGGTAATGGTAAAGGTTTTTCAGTCCGCGAGGTAATTGAGGCGGTTAAAAAAGTAACTGGGAAAGAGTTTACAGTAATTGAAGATGTCAGACGTCCTGGCGATCCACCGGTTTTGGTGGCCACTTCAGAAAAAATTAAAAAAGAATTGGGCTGGGATCCAAAATATACTGATATTGAGGCAATTGTAGCGACCGCTTGGAAATGGCACCAAAAAAAGGCATAATAGAGTCATGACAAAAATAGCCGTAATTGGAACTGGTTATGTAGGTTTAGTGACTGGCACATGTTTGGCGGAAATTGGACATAGTGTTTTTTGTGTGGATATTGATGAGAAAAAAATTGAAAATTTAAAAAAAGGGATTATTCCGATTTATGAACCAGGTCTAGAGGAGTTAGTCAAAAAGAATTTTGAGAAAAAGAGTTTATTTTTTACCACAGATATCAGTGAGGCGGTGTCACAGGCCGAAGTAGTGTTTATTGCGGTGGGGACGCCACCAATGCCTGATGGTTCGGTAAATTTGGAATATGTTAATGTTGCGGCGGAATCGATTGGTAAGGCAATGAACGGCTATAAAATAATTATCAACAAGTCGACGGTGCCAATTGGTACCGGTGGTTCAGTTCAAAGAATAATTTCTACCTATTATAAGGGAGAATTTGATATAGTATCAAACCCGGAATTTTTAAGAGAAGGTAGTGCCGTTGCTGATTTTATGAATCCAGATAGAATTGTAATTGGTAACGGTGGGGAAAAAGGTCGAAAAATAATGTTGGATTTGTATGCTCCCCTACCCGGTGAAAGAGTGTTAACTAATATCAAAACAGCCGAGATGATCAAATATGCTTCTAATGCTTATTTAGCGACCTCTATTTCCTTTATTAATTCGATTGCTGGAATTTGTGAAAAGGTGGGAGCGGATGTGACCGAAGTGGCCTTGGGAATGAGATTAGATAAAAGAATTGGCAAATATGCTTTTTTGGATGCCGGGGTGGGTTACGGCGGTTCTTGTTTTCCCAAAGATGTTAAAGGACTAATTCAAATTGCCAATGAAAATAATATTTCTTTTGATATTTTAGAATCAGTAGAAGCGACTAATGAAGCCCAGAAAAAATCTTTGTTACGTAAAGTTCAGAAATTATTGGGAGAAAATTTAAGCGGGAAAAGAATTGCCATTTGGGGTTTGGCCTTTAAAGCGGAAACTGACGATATGCGGGAAGCGCCGGCTTTGACGATTATCAAACAACTACAAGATCGGGATGTAAAATTAGTGGCTTATGACCCGGTGGCCAGAAAACAAGTTGAAAAGATTAATAGTGAATTAGTTTTTGCTGATGATTTGTATGAGTCAGTAAAAGGTGTCGATGCTTTGGTAATAAGTACAGCTTGGAAAGAATTTAAAGAGGCGGATTTGGATAAAATTAAATCACTAATGAAAACGCCGAATATTGTGGATGGCAGAAATATGTTTAATGTGGAAGAGATGAAGGAAAAGGGCTTTAATTATCTTTCGGTGGGGCGATAGCAGAAATAGTGTAGAGGGTGAAGAAATCTGTAGGATCTGTTTTTATTTTTTTTAAGATAAAGTGTTTTTGGATAAATTCCATAATGGCCGGGGTATCGTTGCTGTAGACAATGGTAGTGCCGATTTGGAGTTTGTCGAGATTTGGCAGAAAATATTTGATGTCATAATTTGGCAGTAAAACAGTTTCGAGGGATGGATTTATAGGTAAATAAGTTTTCATTTGATATTTTAAAATTAAGGCGGTATCACCGTCCCGACTGATAATTAAGGGGCTGATTTTGGTCAGATTATATTTGTTTTGAAAGATTGGATATTGTGTCAATTGAGTGTAAACGTTGTGTTGATTGCTGTTGTGAATTCGCGTGGGCTGCTTAATATTTAAATAGGAAATATAGAAGAAGGTAACGATAAATAAACTAATCGGCAGAGTATAAATATTTTTATTTTTGATTTTTTGGCTAAGTATTTTTAGAATTAAACAAAATTCTATCAGCAGAAAAGGACTGATATTAACAATGTTATTTTGGTTGGAACGGCTGACAAAATAACTGAAAATAGCCACATTGTGAATGATGATAAAGGCAAAAGCGGTGGTCAACTCGTTTTTTCGATTATAGATTTGCTCAAAGAAAAGGATAAAACCACTAATCAGAATAATAAGGGCCAAATAATAATTTCCAAAATCAGGTATTAATTCCGAGCTGAAACCGTCGATATATGTAGTGGCGTATTGGAGGTAATTTTTGATTGGCGGAGAAATATGATGATATTGATATTCTTTAAAGATTATTATTCCAAAGATAGTTAGGGTAATAACTAGGAAAAGTGACAAATATTTTAGAAATATTTTAAAAGCATTTTTAAAGTTTGAGTAATTAATAAATGAATAGGCTCCAAGGGAAAATATGTAGGCCGGGACGATGTAGATGGCAGTTTCAATTGACCAAAAGACAGAAATAGAGGCGATAAAAGCAGAAATGATAATACCAATTTTATTGGGAAAGTAGGTGATAAAAAATATTATTAAGGTGCCAAGACCAAAGCGAATCGGTCCGGAGGATGGAAAAAGTCCGTTGCTATCTAGAGAAAATTGAGTTTGAAGAAAGATAGTAATTATTGAAAAGAGAAAACTTAGATAATTATTTTTGGTGATTTTATAAATAATTAAAAAGTCCAGTAAATAAATCAAAATATAGATGCCCTGATTTAAAATGTGAAAATTTTCAAAAGTTATTCCAAATGGTTTTAAAACTGAGCTAATAAAATGGATCGATAGATAGCCGTATTGAGAAGGAACATCACTAAGGAGGCTTCTATCCTGGCTAATTTCATAAGCGGGGCCAAGATAAAAGGAATAATGGTGATAATCAATAGGTTTATTGGTGGAATATAAGGCAAACACAGCAGAAATAATAAACAAAATAGAGGTAATTAAAATATTTTTATGAGAGCTGATGGTGAGGACTATTTTTAGAATTTGAGATAGTAAAAGGGTGGAAAGCATGATGACAAGAACTATAGGGAAGGAGAAATTGTCGATATCGAGTCGAAAATAACTGAGAACGGAAATCAGGACAATTAACTGCAAAAGAAAATTTTTCAAGAATTGCTCTGGACTTTGTTTTAACTGTATCAGGGTGGGAACAAGACTCAATATGAGAAAAATTAAATAGTTGTAACTAAGTAAATGTCGGAAAAATATTAAATAGCTTAATTGAACAGCAAAGATAAAGAATCCCAGTATTAAGGATTTTTTGAAGAATTTTTGGGCAATATTCTTTTTTAAAAAAGTCAGTGTCAAAGTAAAAGAAAACAGAAGGATTGAAGAAATTTCATAAATTAACCACTCGCTTGATTCGCTATGTTTTTTGATAAGCAAAATAGCTGCTGTAACAAACAACAAAGCGTATATGGAAGTTAGAAATGTAAAAATACCTTTATTGTCCTGATTTATAGGTAGATTATCTTTGGGGGAATATTGAAAATATTTAACAAAATTTCCTCCGAGCCGGGTATTGAGAAAAATATATAAAATCAGGGTGGCAAGCAGGGCGTAAGCCCACGAGGCGAAATTAAGATGGTTGATAAAGGAGAGAGATTTGTTTAGAAGATATGAAGGAATTTCAGATTTGTTTTCAGAAAGATATTTTTTGGAATAATTGTACTTTGAAATAAAATCATCGGAAAATGGCGATAAAGTTAAGTAATTATTGCCTTGACCATAAAGCGATTTAATTTCAATTTCATAGCTTTTTCCTTTGGAATTGGGAATCTCTGGAAAACCAAAAGGAAAATATTCATAGTTATTAAATTGATCAACTTTGTATTTAGCGCTGTAAAACCAGTTGCTTTGACCTTGCTCTTTAATACTGAATTGAAGATAATCATCGTTGATATTCCAATGGGTATCAAATTTCATGGCAATGATTCCTAGGTGATCGTGCTTGGCAGTGAACAAAGCTTGAGCAGAAACATTTTGGTATAAATTTAGGGGAGTTTTAGTGTTGAAATGGGAATTTTCAGTGATAATGACCGGACTGTAATCCTGGTAGTCGTAGATCTTTTTATATACAAAACCGATGAGAAGAATTAGGAAAAAAATGAAACAGATTTTTATTTTTGTATTTAGGTGTTTTTTTAACATTATGAGTGTGATGTAAATTAAAGCTTATCAATAAACTGATATTTAATTTTCCAAACATAATAGGTCCATTTTCCAGTAATAGTAGAAAAATCAAAATGGGCTAGGTGATCAAGACCTCTTTTGGTCAGATATAGAATTTTTGTTAGAGTAAACAATACGGGGTATTCTTTGGTTCTATTTTTAGGATTTATAGCAACGTCTGTTAACTTGTTAAATATAAAATCAGGAATTTTAAATGTAGCCAAAAGATACAATAGAATATTGTTAAATGTCATTTTAGTGTCAAGGTAAGATGAATTTTTAAAATATTTTTTGAATTTTGGATTATTTTGAACGTAATTAAACAATTGTGTTTTAGGAAAGACTCTTAAAGAAAAAACGGTCAAAGTAAAAGGTTTTTTGAGACGGTGAACTAATTGTAAGGTTTCTTTAATGTTTTCACTACTTTCAACGGGAACATCACTAATAATGTCATATGAAGGAGCTATCATTTTATACTTTACTGCTGCATCAGCAAGGATGGTGGTTGATTCTATTATTTTATTAATTGTGGTAGGGCGATTAAAAAATTTAAGTGTGTCTGGCGAACCTGATTGGATACCCATTCTGGTTCTGTTCATGCCAGCTTTACCTAGAAGGTTAATTTTTTCTTTGTCAACTAAGTTTGGATGAAAACCAAAAACAACAAAAGGAAGATGTATTTCTTTTTTATATTTTTGACAAAATTCTTTTATTACTGGCAGCGGCAGAGCGACAAAATTATCATCGTAAAAGGCAATGGTTCTGATATATGGATGTATTTTAATGGCGC
>JBAZWK010000002.1:0-39000 GCA_041660365.1 Candidatus Shapirobacteria bacterium
CAAGAAAAGTGGGAGAGATTTTCTATCGATCAGGTAAAGAAGGCGTAAAAATGGTTGATAATTTTATGAAGGAAAATAAACGTTGGATAATCGAGGGAGTTTTTCCAGTTTGGAAAGTTTTTGAAGAGGCAGAAGTGATTATATTTATGAAACCATTTTTTCTAACCCCAGTTTTTCGTCAGTGGCGCCGCTTTTTTGCGGATGAATTTCAGAGAAAAACTTTTGGATTTAAAACTAATTTTACTTTTTTGACTCCAGATATCATGAGGCAATATTTTTCAAATAGGGGCTGTAGTGATTTGAAAGATCCGACAACTTTCAGTATAAAAAAATATGAATTAATGTTAGCCTCCTTTGAAAAAAAAATTTTGAAGGTGGGAGTAATAAACTATAATTTACAAAAAGATATCCTAAAAAAAATAGTTTTGAATGGTGAAACGAAAAGTAATGTGAGATAATATGTCAATGAAGGCATATTTTTCTACTTCCAGGTTTTATAAAGAGGAGAATATTGAGAGCTATAAAGCAATTATTGAGGTTCTGAAGAATAGCGAATTAGAAGTTGTGGATGGTTCATCCATAACGTTGTCAAAATTGGGTTATGTGATGCCGGATAAGGAAAAGGAAAATTTGTATAAAAGTGTCGTAAAAATGATGGACAAGTCAGAACTGTGTATTTTTGAAGCTTCTTATCCGTCAACTTTACATATTGGACATGAAATTACATTAGCTTTAGAGAAAAATAAACCAGTGATTGTCTTACATACAGCAGGGAGAGAACCTATTTTGTTTAAAGGAATGAAGAATGTGAGGATTAAATGGATTGAATATAATTCTGATAATTTAAGACAATTATTACTTGAAGCAATTGAGGAAGCAAAAAAAGAAGTTGATGTTCGGTTCAATTTCTTTGTGTCACCAAAGATTTTGGCGTATTTGGATTGGATTGCACAAAAAAGGATGATTCCGAGATCAGTGTTTTTGAGAAACTTGATCGAAAGAGAGATGAAAAAGGATAAGGAATTTAAGGAATAATTTAAATAGAGTTTTGTTGACGGAATTTGCTTTTGACATTGAGCCAGTAGGGGGATTGGCGGCAAATTAGATAATTAGATAAGTAGTGTTTTAGTTTATTAGCAGGAATTAATTCTTTG
Source organism: Candidatus Shapirobacteria bacterium (assembly GCA_041660365.1). Classification (GTDB taxonomy): domain Bacteria; phylum Patescibacteriota; class Microgenomatia; order UBA12405; family UBA12405; genus UBA12158. The sequence goes on from JBAZWK010000002.1 coordinate 1,155, forward strand.
ACGATTTCTTCTAAAAAAATAGTATTTTGAGAGCCTTTAATTAGAATCGTAGAATTTTTGGAAAGATTATTTTTTAAATAATCGGCAGCTTGCCACCAGTACATAAATTTTTTAGCTTTTGTACCGAAATAACGGCTAGTTTGCGGGCCGACACTAATAATTGAATCAGCTGATTTTAAGGCAGTTTTGTAAATATTTTGGTGAGAAAGAGATGAAGCGGCGCCAAGTTCGCGCATATCGCCTAAAATGGCGATTTTGGGAGAGGGGTAAGTGGCAAGAAAATTTAACATTTCAGAAGTGGCTAATGGAGAAGAATTATAAGAGCTGTCTATAATAGTTGAGTTATTGATGCCTTTTAAAACTGAAGAACGACTGGGAGGAAGGGTGAAATTGTTTTTTAAGTTATTAATAGCTATAGAAGTTTGTAGATTGAGAGTTTTTGCAATAGTTATTGCAGCACCAAAGGAAATTTGATAAATATCGGGAAGAAAAAAATTGGGAATATCAATCTTAATAGGTTTTATGGAAATAGTTTTTCTGTTTTTAGTATATTTTTTGACCAGAGGGTCAGTGTTATTAATGATGGCGGTTTTTGCCGAGTTAACTAATTTAGATTTTTCCTGAGCAATCTGGTCTAAGGAAGAAAAGTTTTCTAAATGGACCGGAGTGACATTGAGAAAAATGCCGATATCGGGGGTGATTATTGATAACAGAAAAGACATATTTTTGGGGGATTTAGCACTGTCGATACCCATTTCGAATAGATAGACGTCGTAAATTTTCCAATTAATGAAAAGTTTAAAAGGGGTGAGAAGGGCAATTTTTAACCAAGAGAGAAGGGTGAAATCGGGATTTTTGAAACCAAGAATATTGAGAGGAATGCCGGATTCAGAATTGCCGCCATAGTTAGTTTTAACCCTAAAGTTTGGTTTTAGAGCGGCCTCAGTGGCCAAAAGAGTGGAAGTTTTGCCGGCAGAACCGGTGATACCGACGGTAATTAATTTAGAATTAAGTAATTTTATTTTTTTAAGTTGAAGTCGGGCAAAAAAACGAAGATAGAAGAGAAAAAAGAGACCGATTTTTTGTTTCATATAAGGTTGCGTCTAATAGACGAGTGTAACCCAGTTAAGAGGGTATAGGGAATAGTCTTTAAAAGACTCGATAATTTATAAACTGAATTTGGGTTGTTAATATCCGAAGAAATTAAAGTAACTTTATCGCCAATTTTAACATCGATGGTTCGAGGGATTTTGATAGTAGTCATATTCATGGCGATATTGCCGACTATAGGACATTTAGTGTTTTTTAATAAAAATGAGGCTTGATTGCTAAGGTCACGAGGTAGACCTTCAAAATAACCGGCAGTTAAAATGCCAATGATTTCATTTTGCTTGGCGATATAAGTGCCACCATAACTGACTTGATTACCAGAGTGAATCTGTTTAATGAGGGCGAGACGAGAAGTGAAATTTAAGGCAGGTTTTAAGGCTAATCTTTGATTTCTGCCCTCTGAAGTATGAGGACCAAAAGGGGAATAACCATAAAAACCAAGACCGAGACGAATTAAATTAAAATAAGGATCTCTAATAATTTCAGCACCGGCAGTGGCAGCAAGATGTTTGTATTTAAAATTAAATCCGGATTTTTCAAATAGAGTGACCATTTTCTTAAAAAGCTTGATTTGGTTTTTTGTGAAAGTGATTTTTTTAGGATTATCGGCTTGAGAGAGATGAGAATAAATACCCTCAATTTCAAGATTTTGACAATTTTTTAAAGCGGTAATAAATTTGGGAATTTCTTGTTCTTGAATTCCGAGACGACACATCCCGGTATCAAGTTTGATATGAATTTTGGCACCTGGTTGATGTTCATTTAAAGCTTCTAATGAATTAATGTCATAGACAGTAAAGGTAAAAGGGAGAGTTTTCCAGATACTATAGTTTAGGGGATCAGTGTATCCCATAATCATGATAGGGGTTTTAACATCTTGTTTTGAAAGTTCGTAGGCCTCATAAAGTGAATCGACCATAATATATGGAGTTTTAAAATGGGTGTCAACAAACTTGGCAATAGGTAAAAGCCCATGGCCATAGGCATTTGATTTTAAAACAGGACAGATTTTAGTATTTGGATTAAGTTCCTGAAAGTAGTTATAGTTGTTGATAAGAGCAGAGGAGTCTATAACGATTTCATTTAGAGTCTTATATTCAGACATAATTTATTGTAACATGTTGTGTTGTAAAAGCAAATATTAGATACAAAATTTGCTTTTACAATATAATAATGTATAGTACAAATACTTATGAAAAAATTAAAAGTGGCAGTGTTAATGGGCGGATTAAGTTGTGAAAGAGAAGTGTCGTTAGTGTCTGGAAAAGGGGTATTAGAAAATTTAAATAAAAATAAATATGAAGCAGTTGGGGTAGATGTGCCGTCAGAATTGCCAAAATTAAATAAAACAAAATTTGATTTGGCTTTTGTTATTATGCATGGAAAAGGTGGTGAGGATGGGGAAATTCAGGGATATTTAGAAACTTTGGGAATTAAATATATTGGTTGTGGAGTTTTGGCTTCGGCAATGGGAATGAATAAAAAATTCTTTAAGTGGGTTATGGAACATAATGATATATTGATGCCTAAAACAAATAGGAAAATTCCTTGTGTGGTGAAACCAGTTTGTGGTGGATCGAGTGTTGGTGTCTCTATTGTTGAAGAAGATAGAGACTTGGAAAGTGCAATAAAATTGGCAAAAAAGTATGATCAGGAAATAATTATTGAAGAATATATAAAAGGGACTGAAGTAACTTGCGGAGTATGGGGTAATAAAAAGGTTGAAGCTTTGCCGGTAGTAGAGATAATTCCTAAAAATAAATTTTTTGATTATGAATCAAAATATAGCGATGGGGGTGCCCAAGAAATTTGTCCGGCGAGGTTAAATAAAGAAATAACCAAAAAAATTCAAGGGATAGCTATAAAAGTTTTTAAAATTATTGGGGGGAAAGATTTTGCTAGAGTGGATATGATGGTGAGGAACGGGGAAATTTATGTGTTGGATATAAATACTTTACCTGGGTTGACACCAAATTCATTGTTGCCAAAAGAGGCCAAAGCAGTGGGATATAGTTATTCCCAAATGTTGGACAAAATGATTGAACTGGGACTAAATTCTTAACATAATTACTAACGAAATTTGCTTGGGTTTGATAAATCCTTTACAAGGATTGTTTTGTTGTTATTATTATAGTATAGGGTGTAATTTATTTTATCTTTAATGCCTAAATCTGCCTTAATTTATCGTTTAATAACAAGAAAAATTACCATAGCTAAGTGGCAATTAAATTTGTTTGGGGTAATTTGTTTGACCATTGGTCTTGTTGTTGGATCATATTTTACCCTTAAGGGTATTTCCCATACATTTGCGGCTAATTCTTGGACACAGACTGATTGGAATGGAGAGAGTGGAACCAATATTGATACTACTACGGCCGGACAATTATCTTTGACTTTAACTTCAGGATGGTCGAGTGATTATGTCAACTGGCGAGACAGAAAAAAAATTATTTTTAATAATACTAATAGTAATATCGGTACTACTTCGGAAGAACTAACTGATTTTCCGGTTTTAATTAAATTAAATAAAGATAGTGATATTGATTATGCAAAGACAAAGACAGCAGGAGCTGATATTAGATTTACAGACGCCGACGGGATGGTATTAAATTATGAAATTGAAAAATGGGATGAAACAGGATCTTCTTATATTTGGGTAAAAGTACCTCAAATTGAGGCGAACTCCAGTACAGATTATATTTATATGTATTACGGTAACAGTGAAGCAATTGATTCTCAAAACAAAACTGGGGTTTGGGATAGTAATTTTTTGGGTGTTTGGCATGCCGATGATTCTTCTCTTACTTCCTTAGAAGATTCTACTTCTAATAATAAAGATGGCACTAAACAATCAAGTAACCAGCCAAGTTATACTTCTAATGGCATAATTGCTGGTGCCCAAACTTACAATCAATCGCTTTCTAGAACGGCGACTTCTATCGGCAATACTTTAACAGATTTTACAGTTGAGGTTTGGTATAAAGATGACAGAGTTATAACTGGTTATGAAAGATTGGCTGATAAAAATTATTCAGATGGTTTTTGGTTTGGTAGAAATTCTAGTAGTGCTAACTCTTGGGGAGGGGGTGTTAGGGAGAATGGTGGTTCTTATGGAGTTTTTGTAACTTTAAGTGATGGTGATTGGCATCAAATTAGTTCTATTAGAAGTGGAACTACTCACTTTATTTATGGTGATGGTGTTTCGGTTGGTGCTTCTAATCCTGTTAGTGCTCTTCCTCTTGATGCTACTAATTTTGCCATTGGTGGTTATGGCAATAATGGAAATCCTAGCCAGGGTTTTGGGGGTACTATTGACGAAGTTCGTTTCTCATCTTCTGCTCGCTCCAAAGCTTGGATTGCTGCTTCCTATAAATCTGGCACAGATGCTTTTAATACTTTTGAACTTGAAGAAAGAAAATATCCATCAAGTGGAACAATTACCTCTAATATTTTAGATACTTTAGTATCTTCTGATTGGGGTAAATTAACATTTGGAACTTCAATTCCAGATACTAGTTCGGTGAGTGTTAAAGTAAGAACTTCAAACAGTAATTTAATGGTTGGGGCATCAGGATTTGATATTTGTACGCCAATTAATTCTGATACTGATATTTCTTCTAATAATTGTGTAAAAGATACCGATCGTTATGTTCAATATCAAGTGACTTTGAATAGTACTAGTAATGTTTCTACACCAACTTTTTATGATATTTCAATTGAATATTCAGCTTCGGATCAGATAAAACCAACAGTAAACGCCACTTCAATAGTGATGGTGGGTTTAGGTAATACAGCCTGGACTGGCAGTTTACCAACTATAGGTTGGACTGGAGGAACAGACAATGAAGGTGGTTCAGGAATTTTTGGCTACTGTATTGCTTTGGACGGAGAAGATATTGGAGCGAGTTCAACTTTATTGGAACCCTCATCAGCTTCAGGAGTTTTGGCAGGTTTAGATGATCAGGTAACTCAAGCTTATTGTCCCTATATTGTAGTCGGGAACAGTCTTAACTTAGCTTCAATTGGATTAACTTTGCCATCAAATCAACAATATTATTTTTCAATAAAAGCAGTGGATAGGGCGGGTAATATTTACACTGGTAGTGCTGATGGTTATCAAGATTTAATTTCATTTAAATACGATTCATCAATACCTACCAATGTGACTTACATTTCCACTCCAGGAGGAAATTTCAGTAATGTTGATGATATGTCTTTTACTTGGCCAACGAGTGGTAATGGAATGGCCACTGATGTGGGGGCGGGTGTTTTGGGCTGGCAATACCAAGTTAATACTACAGACGGAGAATGGTTAGGAACAATTCACTCTGATCTTTTGGGAATTAATTACATTCCATCAGGAACAGCCAGTTACACTTTAACCAATGAAAAGGTAGGTGGAACCATAGTGTCTGGATCAAACACTATTTATTTTAGAACCGTAGACAAAGTCGGTAATTTTTCACTTGATGCCACAGTCAGAACCGGAGCTTTGTCTTTTGGGGGAGCGGCGCCAGCATTTGGGGGCAGTGATAAGGTGTTGGTTGATCCAATAGTGTCAGATACAAATTATTTTTCTTTGTCTTGGCCAGAAGCAAAGGCTTCGGAAGAGAACGAGGTCTCTAATTATTACTACATGGTTAACACACCACCACCAAGTTCTTTGGATACCCTAAGAAGTAATGGTTCTACCTATATTGATGTGAATGGTAATTTAGCAGTAGCGACTAAAACATTAGCAGGAGTCAATAAAGGAACCAATACAGTTTATGTGGTGGCAATTGATGATGCAACAACACCAAATTATTCGCCGTCAAATTACATTTCAGGTACTTTTACTCTTAATTCAACTGACCCAGATAATGTAGCTAATTTAATTGCTTCTGATTCTTCAATCAAATCCCAATTACAATGGAATGTAACTCTGACTTGGACAGTGCCGCTTTATCAGGGAGCAGGAAATTTAACTTATGATATTTATAGATCAACTAATGGAACTACTTTTACTAAGGTCGGTTCTAGTTCTGGTTTATCCTATGTTGACAACACTCCAATTTCAGCCAAGTATTACTACAAAATCTATACTAGAGATGGAGCCAGTGCTTCATCATCTGGCAGTAATGCAGTGTCAATTACACCTACTGGTAAATGGACAGTAGCACCAACATTACAGTCAGGGCCAACCACTTCTTCAATTACCACTAAGAAAGCCACTATTAGTTGGTCAACTGACAGAGCCGCTGATTCAAAAGTTCAATATGGGACTGGGAGTGGAGATTATTACACTGAGGAACCATCAAACTCAACCCAAGGGACAGCACATACTATTAATTTAACTAATTTAAGTCCGGGAACAAATTATTATTATCGAGTTAAATGGACTGATGAAGATGGAAACACGGGAATGTCTGATGAAGAAAATTTTGAAACTGACCCAGCGCCAATTGTGACCGATCCGAAGGTAAAAAATGTTAGTATCTCTTCGGTAATTTTAGAATATACAACTAAAGGAGCTTCGAAAGTAAAAATTTATTTTGGAACAACAACGGCTTTTGGAGGAATAAAAGAGATTAACACAAGCAGTAGTGAGGATACTTATATAACAGAATTAACAGGACTGGAAGATGGAACAAAATATTATTATAAAATTAATACTTTTGATAATGAAGATAGTGAATATGAGGGGAATGTTTTAGCTTTTGAAACTCTCCCACGTCCCAAAATTTCTAATGTGCGAATTCAAGAAGTCAAAGGAGCAGCTCAGCCAACTGTATTGGTCAGTTGGACAACTAATACGGAAACGTCATCAATTGTGACTTATTACCCTGAGGGTCAGGTAGGACAAGCCAGAGATGAAATTAATATTGCTTTAATTAAAGGAGAACATAAACTGTTACTCAAAGGATTATTAGCGAATACACCATATGTTTTGGTGACAAAAGGTAGGGATAAAGTCGGTAATGAAGCTCTATCTGATTCTCAAAGATTTACAACAGCGACTGATACTCGACCACCACAAATTATGAACCTAAAAATTGAGGGAAGTGTGGAATCATCAGTTAATAATGGTTCTAATAGTCAAGCGACAGCTCAATTAATAGTTTCCTGGGATACAGATGAGGCAGGAAGTTCACAAGTCGAATTTGGAGAAGGAACATCTAATGATTATTCTCAGAAAACTCAAGAAGATACTAATTTAACATACAATCATTTAGTGATTATTAGTAATTTAACCCCTTCAAAAGTTTATCATCTTAGGGCTCATTCAAAAGATAAAATAGGTAATGATGGAACTTCAATTGATACAGTAACGATTACACCCAAATCAGTTAGTTCCGCCTTTGAATTAGTGGTGGGAAATCTGACAGATGTATTTGGATTTCTGAAGGGGATACAGCAATGATTAACATGTCATACAATGAAATAATAAAACTTTATAAATATCATGATTGAAAATAATATTGTAATTGAACTAAGGGATATTTATAAAGTTTTTAAGGTAAAATCCCAGGATGTTAAGGTTCTTAAAGACATAAGTTTGGATATTTATGCGGGTGATTTTTTGATTTTATTTGGACCGTCTGGTTGTGGAAAATCAACATTACTTCATACAATTCTAGGTCTAGAAGCGCCAAGTTCGGGAACGGTTAAGTTTTTGGGGTCAGAAATATATAAATTATCTGAGGATGACAGGGCAGAATTTAGAAAAAAACATGTCGGGATGATTTATCAGCAGCCAAACTGGATTAAGTCATTAAATGTAATTGAAAACGTGGTTTTTGCCTGTTCGCTTTTAGGAATTGATAAGGAGACATCATTAAAAAAAGCTAAGTCATATTTGGAATTAGTAGGGATGCTTGATTGGGCTGACTATTATCCAACCGAGCTTTCGTCTGGTCAACAGCAAAAAATTTCTTTGGCTAGAGCTTTAGTAACTGATCCTAGAATTATAATTGCGGATGAACCGACGGGTAATTTAGACTATCAAAGCGGTATGGATTTGATGAAGTTATTCAAAAAATTATCAGAGGAAGGAAGAACAGTGGTGATGGTGACTCATGATGTTAACAATATTTATTTGGGAACTAAATTGGTTCAAATTTTTGATGGATTTTTAATTAAAATTCATGATTTGACTAAGGTTAAAGATAAGGAAAAGTTTAAACAAGAAATTGTTAACCGAAATGTAGTGATACCTGTAAAAAGTGAATTAAAGATAAAAATTTATGAGCCAGAGATTAAAAAAAAGAAAAATCTATCAGATAAAATTAGAGGATTTAAAGTAAAGGCGGGACAATTTTTTCCAAGTTTAGTTCAAACATTGAGTTTCACGGCTTTATTGATAGTGTATTTAGGTCAAAAATTTATTTCAAAAATTGAAGGATTTTTTAGAAAAATTTTTGGTAGATCGATTAATGTTAATAATTTACCTAATAAGATTTATTTTCGTCTAGTTAAATTTTTTGATAGAAGTGAAATTGGAAATATCAGTCGAATAGATTTAATAAATTTGTCGATTAAGAACATGTTGATTAAAAAAAATCGGAGCTTGATTACAGTAGGCGGAATGGCGATAGGGATTGGAGCGATTGTGTTTTTGGTTTCAATTGGTTATGGTTTAGAAAAATTAGTGGTGTCTAGAGTGGCAAGACTTGAAGAAATAAAGCAGGTTGATGTAGCACCAGCAGTAGCTTCAAATATTAAATTGAGCGATAAATCTTTAGAGTCGTTTAAAGAGATAGTTAACGTAACTCAGGTTTTACCCATAATTGGAGTAGTTGGAAAAGTAAATTATAAAAATTCAAATACAGATATTGCAGTTTATGGAGTTTTATCAGATTATTTGAAGGAATCGGCAATCAAAACATCATCAGGAAAAATATTTACAAGCAATAATTTATATCAAGAAAATGAGTCGTATTTGCCAAGTGAAGGCCAGGTGGCAGGAGTTTCAACTAGTATAGAAGAAGAAAATGCCTCGACTTCAGTTAATTTCAAAGTTGATCCAGAGCGTTTTATTAGGGTGAGGGCTGAAGCAAAAACAGGAGCAGAAATTATTGGTTACACTAGGCGAGTAGAGGGATTGCAGACGGCAGAGGAATATCAAGGAGAAAGCTATCAAACAAACGAGGGAAACAGTTCTAAAAAATGGTTAAAAGCAACGGTATTGTTGTGGCAGATGGAAAAATGTACAGTGGAAGAAAATCCAGAATGTGAAAATAATAATTTTGTACCTATGAGAGATAGTGGGGGATCTCAAGTTCAAAAAGAAGGTTGTTTTGCGGAATTAAATTTAGTAGTTAGTCAAAATCTGGGGTATGGTCAAGTGTTGGGAGTGAGCACAGAATCAACTGCGTCTACCTCGGCCAATGATTTGATTGATTTGGCTGTATTAGAAGCGACGGCTTCGGCGGAAAAAGTGAAAGAGGTGACTATTAATGAAAGCTCTTCGAAAGAGGCGGTAGTTAATAAATCGTTTTTGCAGGTTTTGGGAATTGATGAAAATAAAGCTGTTGGAGAAACATTTTCAGCTTCTTTAGTCGCCGTAGGTAGTTTGGTAGATGGAGGAGAAAAGGTGGTATCAACTCCGGCAGATTATATAATTACAGGGGTAATTGCAGATACAAGTGCACCATTAATTTATTTACCGATTTTAAATTTAAAACAAATGGGAATAAATTATTATTCTCAGATGAAATTAGTGGTGACAAATCAAGGTGATGTGGCCGGAGTGAGAAAGAAAATTGAAGCTTTGGGATATAAAACTACTTCGGTGGTGGATACAGTTAGCCAAATCAATAGTTTATTTGCTTCGATTAGAACAGCTTTAGCACTTTTAGGGGCAGTGGCTTTATCAGTGGCAGCTTTAGGAATGTTTAATACCTTGACAGTATCTTTGTTGGAAAGAACCAGAGAGGTGGGAATGATGAAGACGATGGGAATGAAATCGGTTGAAGTGAAGAAATTATTTTTGACAGAATCAATGATTATGGGTATCTTTGGGGGAATTGGAGGCTTATTTTTGGGATTTGTTTTAGGCCAGATTTTATCTTTTGTCTTGTCGTTATTTTCCATATTTAAGGGAGCTGGTTACATAAATTTGAGTTATATTCCGCCACTATTTACAATATTAATATTGACTTTGTCTTTGTTGGTTGGTTTTGTGACCGGTATTTATCCTTCAAAAAGAGCGACTAAGATATCAGCTTTGAATGCGCTAAGATATGAATAAGAAAAACCCGTCTCTTCGACGGGTTTTTTGGCTTTAAAATAATTATTATTTTTCGACAAAAACCTTAACACTGGGACCCATGGTAGCGCAGAGAGCTAATTTTTTGATTTTAGGAGCTTTGATGACTTTAATGAGTTCGGCAATGTTAGCTTCGAGTTCTGTTTCTGGTTGGGAAACTTTACCGACAATAATATGAACAACTGGAGCTTTTTTCTCAGTTTTAATCATAGTTTTGGCGACAGAAAGTTTTTTAACAGCTTCTTCTGGTTTGTCGGTTAAAGTGCCAGATTTAGGATTTGGCATCAGACCTTTTGGGCCAAGAAGACGAGCAAAGGGAAGAAGTTTTGGCATAGTAATTGGAGTGGCAATTAGGATATCGAAATTTACTTTTCCTTCCTTAAGTTCGGCTAATATTACATCGTTTAGCACTAAAATTCGTTTAGCGCTAGTTTCTAAATAAGGAAAAGAAATTTCACCTAAATTACCAATTTCGGCTACGGTAACATGGGCTTCGATTTTGCCATCGAATTTGGAGATAGAGGTGGTCTTAACTAATTTAACAGCTTCGGAAAGAGGATAATTTTTGAGAACGTCGACTTTCTTTTTAACCGCTAAATATTTTTTGCCGCGAACACGGACCGCCTTCGCTACTTTAGTAGCTTCGTCGGTTGAAGCAGCTTCATTAACATTTTTGGGATTTACTTCAGGAGTAGTTTCTTCAACATTTTCCGAAGCCTTGCGAGTTTCAGTTTCAACAACTGGAGTCTCTTCCACAGCAAGCTTTTTAGCCTTTTTGGCTTTGAGTTCTTGAGAGGTTTTGCTCATTTTTTGAATTTAAATAAATTAATAAAGGACTAGGTATTATAACAGAGTTTTAGATTGTGTTTGAGATTTTTCCTGACAAATGAAACACTGTTCACAGGATCTAACTGATATACCTGCTATTTCGGTGACAATTAATTTAATGTTCTCTTTATGATCTTTAAAACTTACATTTTCGGAGAGATATTCACAAAGATCTTGGGACTCATTTCTTGGGTTAATAAGCAACGAACAACCAATAATATCACGATAAATGAGTTCAATATCGGCATATGGATATTGTTCTGCTAATTTGGTTGATTTCTCAATAATTAATGTTTCGTCTGTTGGCATATTTTATTTAAAATTAAATTAATATTTTCGGGGGATGAGGGATTATAACATTTAATACAAAAAATCCCCCAAACGGGGGATTTTGAGATTTAAAGAGAGAATTGTTTAGTCAACAATTTCAAATCCCATGGATTTGGCGGTGCCGGCGACCATGTTTTTGGCGGCTTGTAAATCGGTGGTATTTAAATCGACCATTTTATCAATGGCGATTTTTTCAATTTGAGCTTGAGTGATTTTACCGATTTTTTCACGACCGGTAGTGGCACTACCTTTGGTAATACCGGTGGCTTTTTTGATCATATCGGAAACCGGAGGTTTTTTGATAATGAAAGAAAAAGAACGATCTTCGTAGATGGTGATCACGGAAGGGATAAGAGAACCTTTCATGTCTTTGGTTTTTTCATTGAATTCGTTGCAGAAATCCATGATTTTGATACCCTGAGGCCCAAGAGCGGTACCAACTGGAGGCGCGGGATTGGCCATTCCAGCCTGGAGAGCTAATTTGACAACGATTTTGATTTTTTTAGGCATAATTATTTAATTACCAATTATTAATTACGAATTACGAATTAAAAACTGATTATAGATTTAAAATTTTAAATTAAAAATTAAGAAAATTGAGAAGCGCAATTTTCTTAAAGTTCTTTGGTAACTTGTAAAAAGTCGAGTTCAACAGGAGTTTCGCGTTCGAAGAAAGAGACGAGGACGCGAAGTTTGCCTTTTTCTTGGTCAATACTATCGATAGTACCGATAAAATCGGCAAAAGGACCACTAGTAATTTTAACGACATCGCTGATAGAGAAAGGAGTTTGAAACTTGGGTTTGTCCTCTTCAGTGGTTTTAATAATGTTGTCAACTTCAGCTTGAGAAATAGGAGTAGGTTTGTTGCCAATGCCAACGAAACCAGTGACACCCTGAGTAGTGCGAACGGTAACCCAAGAGTCGTCAGTGACGATCATTTGAATTAGCACATAACCAGGGAAAGTTTTTTCTTGGGTTTTAACTTTGGCATTTCGGCGGATAACCATTTTGGACTGAATAGGAACAATGGCTTGAAAAATGTAGTCTTCGAGACCCATGGTTTTGATACGGGTTTTAAGAGCCTCAATAACCTTGTATTCGTGGCCGGAATAGGTGTTGATAACGTACCAAGCGGCATCAATACCGGGAGTAGCAGTAGATAAGGGGAATAAAAATTCCTTTTTGTTGGTTTTTGTAGAATTATTAGGCATATTTATTTAATTTTTTTGACAGTTGGAGCAACTGTAATTGAAGGTATTAGGCTTTGGGTGGGAACTGGAGTTTTTTTCTGAGTAACCTGTCCCAATAATCCAATAGATTGGGTAAATATATAATCGAATCCCCCTAAAATTAAGGAAACGACAATAGATATGGATATTACCACAATTGTCAGCTGAATTATAGATTCACGTTTAGGCCAGGAAATTTGTTTAAATTCTGTTCTGACTTCCTTTAAAAAATTAATGATTTTTTGCATCAGGGTATTATAACGTAAAAAGATAAAAGACTAAATTGGGATAAAAATAAATGAAATTAGTACTTGTAGTGTGTGAAATGTACAGTTATAATGGACATATGAACGTTATTAGTAGTACAAAATTAAGAAATAATTTGGCTGACGCTTTGAAAAAAGTGAAAGGTGATAAATATTTATTGGTATCACATCGGGGGAAAATTAATACGGCAATTGTAGATATTGATATGCTCGAAGATATTTTGGAATTGTCGGACAGTAAATATTTAAAAAGTATCCGAGAGTCGAGAGAACAATACAAAAAAGGGGAGTACTATACATTTGAAGAAGTTTTTGGCAATATATAAATGTGGAATATGTAATATTGCTAACTAAAAATGCGAAAAGAGATATTGATAGATTAGATGGGGTGATTAAAAAGAGGATTGCGAAGAAATTGATATATTTTAAATCTGATCCAATAAAGTTATCAAAAGCATTAATCGATTTTGAGCAAGGACAATATCGGTTTCGAGTCGGTGATTTTAGAGTATGTTTTGATATTGATGGAAATAAAATTGTGGTGAATAGAATTAGACATCGTAAAGAGGTGTATAAATAAACCATGGGAGAAACTGGTGATATTCCAAAAATAGGTGATGGGGCGGCGAAACAATTGAAGGAAATTGGATATTTTCGGGTGACTGAACGCGGTTTGGGTGATTACGAAAAATTCTGCCATTTTGAGGGGACTAAAATTGGACAAAATTCAGTGGTAGTAGATGTGGGTAGTGGTTGGAACCAAGAATTGTCGGCTGATTTGGAAAATTTAAACATGGGAATCAAAACAATAAGTTTAGATGCTAGCTTGGCAATTTCTCCTGAGGGAATTGAGGGAGTAAATTATAAAAAAGGGGAAAATGGCGGAGATACTCATAGAGTCAGTGAAGAGGAGCAAAGGGAAAGGTTGCTGAAAACCAGAGAAAATTCAGTAGCGGCAGTAATGCCGGAAATTCCATTAAAGGATGGGGTAGCTGATTTGGTGGTGGATTGCTATGGACCAGCAACGTATTTAGGTGATGAAAAATGGGCAGAATATGTTTCTGAGGTGGGAAGAATCTTAAAAAATGGCGGAGAGGCGCATATGTTTCCAATTGATAACTTTGATAATTTTGTATTAAATTGGGACGAAAATAGATCAGAAGTTAGCGCTAATAAGAGATTAAATTTATTGGATGAGGTACTTGAAGAAAGGGGGTTAAAATTAGATAGATATTCCCAGGATGATGAAGAGGGAAATGTGAGAGTTGGGGTGGTGATTAAAAAAGGAATTTGATATGGTTTTGGATGGTAAGTAATAGTTGACAGACACTAAGGGTAGTAGATATGATGATTCACAGACGCTATGAATAGTGTTAACAAAAAATAGCGCAAAAATACATGCTTTGTCCATATTGTGGTTTTGATGAATCAAACGTTTTAGAGTCCAGAGACGCTTTGGAGGGTAAGGCGACCCGACGACGACGGGAGTGTATTGAGTGTAAAAAAAGATTTACCACTTACGAACGAGTGGAGAATATCGAATTAAAAGTTGTTAAAAAAGATGGTCGAATTGAAGATTATAGCCGGGAAAAATTAGATAAATGTTTTGAAAAAGCCTGTTGGAAATTAGATTTAGAACAAAGATCAAAAGTAATTGACGAGATTGAGATGAAATTATTAAATTGGGATAGTGTGGAAATTCCATCGAAGGAAATTGGCAAGATGGTAATGGAAAAATTAAAGAATATTGATCCGGTGGCTTATATTCGTTTCGCGACGATTTATTTAGATATCAAAGAGGTTGAAGATTTCGAAAAACTTATTAAAAATTATCAAAAAACAAAATAATGGACGAAATTAACCAGAGGTTTGTGGCCTCTAAGGACAACTTAAAAGAACCGGAAATATCGGAAAATGCGAGGTATATTGCGGAGACTAGATATGCGATTAAGGACGAAGAAGGAAAGATAATGGAAAAAGTAAAAGATATTTTTTATAGGGTAGCAGAAAGTATTGCCAAAGCCGAAGGAAAATTTGGTGGGAGCGAGGAAAAAATTAAAGAATTGACAGTGAATTTTTATAATTTACTGGCGGAACAGAAATTTTTTCCGAATACACCTTGTTTGGTAAATGCGGGTAGGGCAAAGCAGCAATTATCGGCCTGTTTTGTATTGCCAATTGAAGATTCAATGGATTCGATTTTAGAAACAATGTCGAATATGGCTAAAATTCATAAAAGCGGCGGCGGAACCGGTTTTTCTTTTTCCAGATTGCGACCTTATGGTGATTACATAAAAACTAGCGGGGGAACAACGGTGGGGCCGATATCTTTTATGCAGGCATATAACGATGTGACCTCGCAAATTAAACAAGGTGGGGTGCGTCGAGGAGCAAATATGGGAATGTTGTCTGTGGAACATCCTGATGTGCTGCGTTTTGCCGTGGTGAAATTAGATGAATATTGTTTGACAAATTTTAATATTTCCTTGGCGGTGACGAATGCCTTTATGGAGCATCTAGAGACTGATAAAGCGTTTGTAAAAGATGATTCGATACCGGAGGAAGTAGTGGAGAAAATTAAGATGGCTGAGGGCAATCGAGATGTGGATGCTAAGTTGAGGGAAATAGAAATGGAGACAGAAAAACTTTATGATTGGGCGAAGGCGACTAACGAAGGTGAAGGTTACGAATTAATTAATCCTAGAACTGGAAAAGTGACGATGAAATTGAATGCTTATAAAGTGTTTATTTTAGTGACCAGATTGGCGTGGCAGTACGGTGATCCTGGTTTGGTTTTTATTGACAGAATGAACGAGAGCAGCTCTAATCCGGTACCAAAATTGGGCAGAATTGAAGCGACGAATCCATGTGGTGAGCAACCATTACTACCTTATGATGCGTGTAATTTGGGGTCGATAAATTTAGCAAAGTTTGTCCAATCTACCCCCAACCCCTCCTTTAACACGGAGGGGAGAGACTTAGATTGGGCGGAGTTGGAGAGAGTAACTAAAACGGCAGTGAGATTTTTGGATAATGTGGTGGAAATTAATGAATTTCCGGTGCCAAAAATAAGAGAAATGGTGACTAAAACCAGAAGAATTGGTCTTGGGGTAATGGGCTTTGCGGATATGTTGTTTAAACTTGGGGTTGGTTATGATTCTGAAGAGGGTCTAGTTTGGGCGGAAAAAGTGATGAAATTTGTAGGGGAAAAATCTAAAGAAGCGACCTGCGAATTAGCTAAAGAGAGAGGAGTGTTTCCAGAATGGGAAAATAGTGTTTTTGTAGAAACAGGTTATCGACCGAGAAATATGGCGTTAACCACAATTGCCCCGACAGGAACGATTTCGATGATTGCCGATGCGTCTTCGGGAATTGAACCATTGTTTTCACTGGGATATCAGAAAAATACGGTAGAGGGAAAAACACTTTATATAATGAATCCATTTTTTGTGGAAGAATTGAAAAAGAGAAACATATATAGCGAAGAATTAATGGACAAGGTGGTTAAGAATGGTGGAAAACTAGAGGGCATTGAGGAAATTCCAGAGGATTTAAAAAATATTTTTAGGACGGCTTTGGAAATTAGTCCGGAATGGCATATTAAAATTCAGGCGGCTTTTCAAAAATATACCGATAATGCGGTGAGTAAAACGATAAACTTTCCAAAATCAGCCACAGTGGATGAGGTGAGAAATGCCTATAGATTGGCATATTCATTAGGAACTAAGGGAATAACTATTTATAGAAGTGGAAGCAGGGAGAAAGAGGTGATACAGACAGTGACTGAAAAAAAATCTAAATCCGAAAATCTAAACTCTAAAGAAGAAATAATCATAAATAAACCCGAAAAAAAGAAAACACCGGAAGCGGCGAGAGGGATTAGATTGAGAAAAGCCTGTGATGTGGGAAAAATTTATACTTCAGTTTTTTTCGAAGAAGGAGACGGACCAGTGGAAGTGTTTGTAAATTTAGGTAAATCGGGCGGTTACATGGCGGGATCGGCGGAAGTAACGGGAAGATTAGCGTCGTTGGCTTTGAAATACGGAGCGAATTTAGAGGAAGTGGCGGATGAATTGGTGGGAATTTCTTGCGGTCAAAAAGTAGGTTTTGGAAATGCGACCGTATTGTCGATGTTTGATGCGGTGGGAAAAGCGTTGCTGGAAATTTCCAAAGGCGAACAGTTGGAATTGTTTGAAGGGGAAAAAACTAAAATTGAGATGCCGGAAGCAAAAAATAATGGCCAAAAAAATATTTTAGCGGAAATTAGAAGTAAACAAGCCAGTGAAGAGAGTGCTTTTAGCAGTTGTCCGGAATGTGGTAGTCCACTTTATGCTGAAGAAGGTTGTTTTAAATGTTCAAATGCCTTTTGCGGATACAGCAAATGTAGTTGATAAAATGCCTGATGAAATAAAATTATCAAAAAGAGCGGAGACATTAATTGTTGGTGGAGTGTATGAACACTATAGCGGCAAGAAATATAATTTAATTGGAGTGGCTCATCATAGTGAAGATTTGTCTGAATTGGTGGTGTATCAAGCGCAATATGGAAATAAATTAATTTGGGTTCGACCTTTGGAAATGTTTTTGGAAAATGTGGAAATTGAGGGAGTTACAAAACCAAGATTTAAATATGTCGGTAACAACTAAAAAAGGGGATGGAGGAATGAGCGATTATTTTGGAAAGAGGGTGAGTAAAGGCGGAGAAATTTTAGAAGCTGTAGGAAATTTGGATGAATTACAAGCGGTAATATTAATTACTAATTACGAATTACGAATTACGAATTTGGATAAAGTAGTTGAAGATTTATACCTAATAATGGGGAGAAAGTTAACTAAAGACAGAATTAAATGGATAGAAGAAGAAATAAATAAATTAGAGAAAGAATTAGAAGTACAAAATAAATTTTTAATTTTTAAAAAAGAAAAAGCTTTAAAGTTAAATTGGGTGAGAACAATAGTGAGAAGAGCAGAACGCAAAGTCGCTGCTTTGCGAAATGACAAATTACTAATTACGAATTACGAATTAACATTAGTTTATTTAAATAGATTGTCAGATTTTATTTATTTATTAGCTTTAAAAGAAGAGAAATAGAATAAACCCCCAGAAGTAGGGTGTGATTCCCTCGCAGTGCCGCTACGGTAATAGCCCGAGCCTTAAATCCTGCCTGCCGGCAGGCAAGCTTACGAGCAATAAGTATGATGATAATAGAAAAACCAAAATTATATAATGTTAACGTTAGTGACAGTGCAGAGATTGCTGGAGCATATTTAGAAAATAAAAAAACTGATGATATTAGGAAGAGGATTAATCCATTTGATTTGATTGGGGTGCGGATAAATCCTGAGGCGCCGTTTGCGGAGGCTGAAAAAGAGGCGACAAAAAATTTTTTAGAATTGGCAAAAATTTATCCTTTAGTAATTTGGTTTAGCCCACCGGGTGGTGTTTATACGGAAGGGAGAATAAACATAGGTAGAGTAAAAAAGAATAAAGAAGGAGAAACAAGAATTGAAGCGAAGGGAATCGCAGTGAAATGGT
The DNA here is from genome assembly GCA_041660365.1 of Candidatus Shapirobacteria bacterium. Lineage (GTDB taxonomy): Bacteria > Patescibacteriota > Microgenomatia > UBA12405 > UBA12405 > UBA12158. The sequence continues at coordinate 19,704 of JBAZWK010000002.1, forward strand.
CAGCAGAAGAAATGCTGGAAGTGGCGATGAGAATATTAAATAAGGAGGGAACAGTAATGGATGAATTTTTTGACGTTGAAGGAATGCGAAGACAAGCGATTGGTATTGATACCGGAAGAATAAATTGGATTGATAAATGCGAAGAATTAATGCCAGAACTTGGTGTAATTTGGGATTATATCAGAGTGGGAGGAGATGAAAAGCAAAAAAGAGAAATGACTGAAATAGTGACAAGGGTGTTACGAAAAACTGGTTATGATAATGTGGCTTTTGAAAAGGAAATGGCAAATCAGGGCCACATAATTGTGGGTGGCAATCATGGGGGAACTTATACTGGTGGGGAAAGGGGGACTGGAATAATTATTATGCGGACAACTGAAGGACAGATTACTTATAGAGTGGGAAATACAGAAGGGATGACTCAATGTCTTAAGTGTGGTTGCTGGTATTCAGGTGAAATATGCCCGTGTATCAAGAAAATGATATAGTTAATGATACTGTTTGAGCTATTTGTCTGATTTAGTCAATTTTTTGAAGCCTTCGAGAATTTCAACGGGAACAGCAAAAATCAGAGTGTTGTTGTTGCTGTTGGAGGCATTTTCAATAGTTTGAAGAGAGCGCAGGGTAATAGCACCACTTGCGGACATATTTTCCATGGCTTTTTTAAGGTTTTCTGAAGCGGTCATTTCACCTTCAGCGCGGATAATGGTGGCGCGACGTTCACGTTCAGCTTCGGCTTGTTTGGCCATCACCTGTTTCATATTATCGGGAACAGTGATATCTTGAAGACGAATGCCGGTAACATCAAGGCCCCAATCAGCGGTTTCGGAATCGACAATTTTTTGAATTTCATCACTAATTTTTTGACGATCAGTGAGAAGTTGGTCTAGCTCAACACTACCGATAACATCACGAAGGGCGGTTTGGGCATATTGAGACATAGCATAGGTAAAATCGCGGACTTTTAAGACAGCGTCTTCGGCTTTGATAACTTGAAAATAGACAACACCATTAACTCCAACAGAGACATTGTCTCGGGTAATAATACTTTGTTGGGGAATATCGATAGTGTTGATCCGGATATCGACTTTAATGACTCGCTGAAAAATGGGAACAACTAATTTTAGGCCAGGGCCGAGAGTATAAGAATAAGTGCCTAAAGTTAGGACTATTCCACGTTCATATTGATTAACAACAACGATGGATTTAAGGAGGAGAAAAACAACTATGACGCTAATTATTCCAGTGATCATAGATCTATTATATAATGAATTATGAAAAATATTTTAGGAACAATAATTTTAGTTTTATTATTGGTTTGGATAGTACCTTGGAATAAAATTAATTGGGGGAGGGTAACTTGGCAGCCGGCAGAAGAGATAACAGTAACCGGGGAAGCAAAAACGCAGATAAAAAATCAAATGGCTAGTTTTTCAGCGGGAGTGATGACTCAAAACATGGATAAAAATAAAGCTATAAGTGAGGTAAATACTAAAATGGAAGCTTTAGTTAAAGCGGTAAAAGATTTTGGAGTTAGTGAAGCGGACATTAAAACTCAAAATTTGAGTTTCTATCAGGAGCCAAAGGGAAGTCAAAATCCGGGAATGTGGCAAGTAAATAATAGTGTGGAAATTACTTTGAGAAATGTTGATCAAGCGAATGCTTTGACAGATTTACTAAGCCAAAGTGGGGCAAATAATGTTTACGGTCCTAACTTTTCTGTGGATGACACCAATCAAGCCGGAAAGGGCTTGTATGATTTAGCAATAAAAGATGCTAAAGATAAGGCGGAAAGTATTGCTAAAGCTTCGGGAAGAACATTAGGAAAAGTGTTGAGTGTTACTGATGGAGGAACAAGTAATAATGTGATTTATCCAGTGATGATGAAGGCTGATTCGGCCTTGGGCGCTGGAGCGGTAACTGAAAGCGGAAGTACCACAGTTTACAAAAATTTGACGGTGGTTTTTGAATTGAAATAGAGCCATAATGGCTTATGGGGAAATTAAGACTAATTGCCGGCAGTGCCAGTCAGGAATTGGCGGGGAAAATTTCAAATTTGATAAAAGTGCCATTGACACCAATTGAGGATAAACGTTTTGCCAATGGAGAGATTTATGTGAGAATAAAGAGTAAGGTTAGGGGAGATGACGTTTATATTGTTCAGAGTTTGGTAGCACCAGCAAACGATAATTTAATGGAGTTGTTGTTGTTAATTGATGCTTTAAAAAGATCTTCAGTAGGCAGAATAAATTTAATTTGTCCTAATCTTTGTTACTCGAGGCAAGATAGAAAGATTGAATCTAGAGAACCGATTTCGGCAAAATTAGTGGCAGATATGATTTCGATAGCGGGGGCAAATCGCTTAGTGACAGTGGATTTGCACGCTGACCAAATTCAAGGTTTTTACAATATACCGGTGGACCATTTTTTAGGATATCCACTTTTTGCCAAATACATTAAAAAACATTATTCAAAAAAAAATTTGGTAATTGTATCGCCGGATATCGGCGGGGTGAGAAGAGCTAATAAATTGGCAGATTTGTTGGGTTTAAAAATTGCCATTATTGATAAAGTACGAAGTGAACATAACAAAAGCGAAGTGGCACATATAATTGGCGAAGTAGAAGGGAAAACAGCGATTTTAATTGATGACATGATTGATACGGCGGGGTCGATTTGCGGAGCAGCCGAGGCAGTTAAGGCTAAAGGAGCCAAAGAGGTGATTATTTGCGGAACACACGCAGTTTTATCGGGCGAGGCCAAAGATAATTTAGAGAAATCTTGTGCCAGTAAAATTATATTAACGGATACGGTGCCAATTGCTGATGATAAAAAAATAAAAAAAATGGAAATAATTTCCGTAGCACCGCTTTTGGCCAAAATTATTAAGAGAATTCATTTGGAAAAGTCGCTTGGGGAATTGTTCACTTGGGAAGATAAAAGAAGAGTGTTGTAAAATCACCGCAGAAAAAAAATTTGATATAGAAAAGGTGATTGAAGGAACTTGAGAAAAGAGATATAAAAAAGATTGATGAAAGTAAAACTATTGGCCTACACAAAAGACCCAGAACAAGTGGTAGCAGCAGCAATCAGACAATGTTATGCCTCGGTAGGGGCCAGGGAATTAAAACAAAAAATAGATAAAGAAACGAGACAGAGGCTAATTCGGCAAGTGTTGTCTTCTGGACATACCTCAACTCTAGAACACGCCAGTTTTACATTTGCGATTGAGGGAGTCAGCCGAGTGACGGAAATTCATTTGATTCGGCATCGGGTAGGGGCATCTTTTTCAATTCAATCAGGAAGATATGTTAAGAGGAATGATGCTAAATATGTGATTCCACAGGCAGTAAAAAATGATAAAGAGATTTTTAAAAAATATAAGAAAGTTTTGAAAGAGGCTCAGAATTTATACACCGAGATGACTGATAAGGGAATAAAAGCCGAAGATGCTAGATATTTACAACCACAATCAGTAGAAGTGAAAATTGTGGTGACGATGAATGCCAGAGCTTTGTTACATTTTTTTGAATTAAGATGCTGTAAAAGGGCTCAATGGGAAGTACAACAAATGGCAAATTTGATGATGGCAGAAGTGAAAAAAGTGGCGCCGACTATTTTTGAAAAGGCAGGGCCGACTTGTTTGACAGAAAAAATTTGCTGGGAGGGAGAAAAGATGTCGTGTGGGCTTTATAAAAATATTAAAGGGGCAGAAGTGAGAACGAGAATATGAAAAAGAGAGGAAGATTTATTGTAATTGAGGGAATTGGTGGTTCTGGAAAAGATACCCAGGCGAGATTGTTGGCTAAATATTTAAAAAAAGAAGGTTTAGAAATAGTTTTAACTCGTGAACACACTCGTAATACGTCTTTAGGTAGATTAATCGAAGCAATTATTAAGGGAAGAAAGGCAAAAGTAGATCCTTTGGCTTTGCAGTTATTGTATGTTAGTGATAGAAGAAACCACTTTATGGGAGTAATAAAACCTAGTTTAGAAGAAGGAAAAACAGTAATAGGTAATCGATATTATTCAACGTCAGTGGCATATTGCCCTGAGATATGGCGAAAAGTGATATTGGAACTTAATCAGAAAATTGTAGTTAGACCTGACTTAGTAATAATAGTGGATACTTCCCCAGAAATTTGTAATGAAAGAATGGAAATTCGAGGCGGGGCAGATATTTTTGATAAGTTGAAGAAAGCTAGACGGTGTAGAGAAGGGTATTTATGGTATGTCAAGAATTCGGGAGACAGGTGTGTAGTGGTTAATGGAAATGGGACTAAAGAAGAGGTTTTTGAAAAGGTTTTGAAGGAAATTAAAAAGAAGAAAATAATTTAGATTATTTTTGACAGTGAAGGTGAATTTTGTGGGAGACAGGAAGATCGAGAACTTTCCAGTGTTCCAGACAACGGGCTTGATAGGTGACCGAGGTACCGGGTTTTTCAATAATGACGGTAGGGCTTTTATAGCTATCAGGCTCTCCATTAACTAATCTTTGGGTCATAGGAGCATCGGCACCACAAAGGCGACGGTCACCGTTTAAGGGAAACATACATTTGGCTTCGGCAGTGGTGAGACTGGAAGCGAGAGGAAGAAGTTTTTCGATGGTGGGAAAGGCATCGCCACGATAATTGCGATTTAGTCCGGAAAAAAGAACTTCGATGCCGGCTTGAGAAATATCTTTAATAATTTTGACAATTTTGGTGTCAAAGAATTGAACTTCATCGAAGGCAATGATATCGATGGGAAGGCGGCGCTTTTTGAGGATTTCATAAATTATTTCAGGATGATGAATATCGATGGGAATGGCCCGGTGCCGACCGCCGGCTCGAGAGCGGACAATGTGAGTGGCATAACGATCATCAATACTGGGTTTGAATACAATAGCGTAGCGGCCGGTAGCTTCGGCAGCGGAGACTTCATGAAGCATAAGAAGAGTTTTTTTAGCAAACATAGGGCCAACAAAGCCAATTATGGGTTCACGGGTTTTAGACACTAGCCAAGTATACTAAAAAAAATGTTTACAGGGTAAAATAAAAGCATGGATAAAAATAAAAAAATTGCGAATGATGAGATTTTTAAATTAATTAAAGAAGAGAAAAATTATCAAAATAATACTGTCAGATTAATTCCGAGTGAGAATTTTGCTTCGGAAAATGTCAAGAAAGTTTTAGGCAGTTGTTTAACTAATAAATATGCCGAAGGTTATTCGGGAAGAAGGTATTATCAAGGCAATAAAATTATCGATGAAATTGAAAATTTAGCCATAGAAAGGGGTAAAAAAATATTAGGAGTGGAACATTTAAATGTGCAGCCATATTCGGGCAGTCCAGCCAATGGAGCAGTATTGATGGCCTTATTAGAACCGGGGGATAAAATTTGTGGAATGAAATTGTCAGCCGGAGGGCATTTGACTCACGGTCATCCAAAGATAACTTTTTCGGGAAAATTTTTTAATTCGGTGCAATACGATGTGGATGAAGAGGGCCGAATTGATTATGAAAAATTAAGAGAACTAGTTTTAACTGAGAGACCCAAACTAATTTGGGCGGGAACGACAGCTTATCCGTGGATACTTGATTGGAAAAAGTTTGCGGAGATTGCGGATGAAGTGGGGGTGTGGTTAGTAGCGGATATTTCCCATATTGCGGGGTTAATTGTGGGTGGGGTGCATCCGAGTCCGGTGCCTTATGTTCATGTAATAACTTCCACGACACATAAAAGTTTACGAGGACCTAGAGGGGCAATAATTGGGGTAACTAAAAAAGGGCTTGATAAAGATGCTGATTTAGCAAAGAAAATTGATAAAGCAGTGTTTCCTGGTTTACAGGGTGGGCCACACATGAATAATATTGGAGCCATGGCGGTGGCATTTGAGGAGGCAGATAGTCCAGAATTTAAAAAATATGCGGAACAAGTGGTAAAAAATGCCCAGGCATTAAAGAGAGGATTGGAATTGGGAGGGACAGGGCAATGCCCTGTACGTACATTTGGAACAGAAAATCATTTAATGGTGGTGGATTGTGGTTTAGGAAGAGGTAAAGAAATTGCCGTAAAATTGGAAGAAAATGGCATTATTGTTAACGCCAATACTATTCCTCATGATGAGGCGGGACCATTCAAACCCTCGGGAATCAGAATGGGGACGCCGGCAATGACGACTAAAGGCTGGAAGGAAAAGGAGTTTGAAGAGGTTGGGAAGAGAATTGCCAAAATTATATCTAAATAATTCAGGTAATTTTTGTTACAATTATTTGTGTTATCAAAAGAACGGAAATTAAATCGATTAATGGGATATGATTATTCGCGAGAAGGGTGGTATTTTGTAACAATTGATTGTTTAGAAATGTATCATTGGTTTGGAAAAATTATGGTAGGGACAGGGCACTGCCCTGCCCGTACGGATAATAATCGTAATCAATATGGAAAATTATCGAAAATAATTAATGGATATAAAAATATGGTTACAAAAGAGATTAGAAATAATTTTGGAGAAAAAAGTTTTGTTTGGCAGAGATCATTTTATGATGAAATTATCAGAGATGAAAAATCATTAGAAAGAATTCGAAAATATATTATCGGGAATCCGAAGAATTTTTTGAAATCCAAATTATAGTGCCAATTAATAGGCCAAAGCCAAGAAATTCTAAGATTTGGGGCCAAAATATAATATATATGTAGGGACAGGGCACTGCCCTGTCCCTACCGCAAATATTATTTGGTAGATTCCAGCCATTGGCCCAATTGTTGATTTGGTAATGGGGGAGAAGGTGGGGCGGACACAGGGGTCCGCCCTTACAGTCAAAATAGAAGGCGAACCAGCCGGAGTCGAAAGTTTGAGGAAGAACTAGAGCTGAAGAAGGGGAAGTTAAATTTATTTTGTAATAAAAAATACTTGATTTTGAATTGAGATATTGTCGGGAGAGAGTAGGAGAATCGAGAGTTTGGTTTAAAGGAAGCTGATAGAGAGTAATTTGATCGACATAATTTTGGTTTGGTATTGAAGAAAAAGAAGTGTTGTCGAAAATAAAGTTGATTCCAGAATCAAAATTATCGGATTGACGAGCAGGAATAAAAAACCAAGAGGTTGAGGTGGGATTGGTAGATATTAGGGTGGTGAAATATTTATTTTGGGAATTATCGGAGACGGCACTGATTTTTAGAGGTAAACCGAAAAGGTGGCGGGAGATAATTTTAACTAAATAATTTTTAGCTAAAGAGGCCTGCGGGAAATTATAAGCAAAGATTTTTTGATTAGTCTCGGAGTGGGTAACATTCTGGTTAGCTAAGGAATCAGGTTGAATAGTAACTATTTTTTTGGGATCAAAAGACAATTCTGATTGAAGGCGATTGGTAAAAAGATTAAGAAATGAATTAGGTGAATTTTTAATAGTAAGATAATCGCCAAATTTTTGATAACTTTGATCGATAAGAGCGAAATCGAAAGGAGCGGTGGAAGGAAGAATTGAAGTTTGATAGATTTTAGTAGGAAATTGAGTCTGATAAATAGAAATATTTTTAGTGCTTTTAATTAATTTAAGAGAAGGAATGGAATCTAAAAGTTCTTTGGTAGGGTGGGAAAGCTTGGCATAAATTTGATCATCAGGGTAATAAATATTGTTATCAAAAATAATGTATTCGATAGAATATTTGGAAAAAACATTTTCAAGTAGGGCGGGATTTTTACTTTGGATGGCATTACTTAATTCCCAATAATATTGTTCATTTTTAAGATTCCAAGCATCGAAAGCCCGATCGAGAATAGGATTTTCCAAGGCGTACCAAAGAAAGCCGGAACCACTGACTCCCCAACGATAGTTAGTCCAACCCCAAAAAGAACCCTGAGGTAGATTGGCGATACGGCCGGTGGAATTTTGAGTTTTAAAAAAGTTAAAAATTTCAAAATATTCGGAAGGGATTTTTTGGCGAATATTAGGTGAAAAATAACTACCACTAAAGGCTGGGTAGGAAAAAACAAAAAGGGAAATTAGAATTAAGAAAACAGGGAGACGAGAAATAAAGTGAGAATATTTGATTTGTTTTAAAAACTTAGTGAGAAAATTTAGACCAAAGGCTAAGAGAAGGGAAAAGGTGAAAGCGGCGGGAACTAAAAACTTAGTCCAAGGGGAACGGAATACTTGGTTGATAAGTGGAAGAGAGCGAAGAAGAGTATTGAGTTCTTTAAAAGGGCTAAGATTTGAGAGAAGGGCAATTGAAGAGAGAAGAAAAAAGAGAAGAAGTGAAACAGAAATTAGCTTAAGTTTTTTAGGACGGGAAAGTAAAACAATTAGACCAAGAATAATTAAAACAGAAATAAAATAGCCACAGATTAGAATGTATTGATTGGATAAGTGAGCCACCCAAGGGGCCATAAGAAGTTGACCATTATTGGGGAAATCATAATAATAACCACGGAGAAGAAAAAAATCAGTGGGGTTACCCCGGGCTTGATTGCGGGCGAAGGTGTCGTCATTACTCATAAAATTGCCAATGCCGGCAGTGGGATTTTGAAGATTGGTTTTGAGAAAATAAAATTGAGGTAAGAGCCAAAAAGAGTTAATCAAAAATATTAATAATAATATTTTTGATGAATTACGAATTACGAATTTCAAATTACGAATTGATAATATTAGCCAAGAAATTAAAACTAAAAAAATACAAATAAGATAAACAATAAAGATAGTTTGGACGTAGAAAGAGGGGGTAGCGAGAATATTAATTAAAATTAATTTTTTTAGATGATTTTTAGTAGGGGAGTGAAGATAATTGAGAAGAAAATAAATGAGCCAAGGGAAGAAGCCCCAAAAGGTGGAAAAGGGTTCAAAGGCAACCCAAAAATATTGAATAGAACCAAAGTTGAGCAAGTAAAATAGAGCTGAGACAAAAGAGATTAGAGAGGAAAATTTATTTTTTTTAAGTAGATGAAAAATCCCGAAAGTTCCCAAGAAAAGCATAGAAAAATGCCAGAGATAACGGATTAGACTGGTGGGAAGAAATAGAGTAAAAGGAAGAAGAATTAGTTGACGGGGAAGATCGGCGGCGTGAGCCATGCCACCAACAAGACCAAGACCTTGATATTGTTGCCAAACGGCAAAAAGGGAACGTTTTAAATTGAGCCAAATGTTTAATTCTGGCATTAAATTGTCCCAGCCGGTGAGATAAGTATCTGGAGTGAAATTTGAAAGACAAAGGAGACAGAGAATTAGAGTTAGGGCTGATTCAAAAAAATGACGTTTAAACCAAGAAGCTAGGGACATTAATTAATTATACTTGGCTGTCGACAAAAGTGCCGATTTGAGATTCGGATTGATTTCGATTAATGCCACGGATAAAGTACCAGAGACCGTAGATGAGCGAAGAGGGGAGTAGGGAAATGACAACTATTTCGGCCAAGTTGATGATAATGGCTTTGAAAGATGGTCTAAATCCATTTTTAACAGCAATTAGACGTGATTGAAGTGTCAAATAAAAAGTTTTTTTAGGATTAATACGAGAGAGAGAATTATTTACTTGGCGGTAGAAATATAAATTGTCTTTAAGATTGGCAAAGAGACCGTATTGAGATAATCTAAAATATAAATCGACTTCTTCGGCACTAGTTTTATTGGTAGAATACCAAGGAAATTTTTTGGGTAAAAGGGAACGATTGATCATCATGTAACCTTGTTGAACAGGAATTGCCCAAAAAAGCATGTCATTAATTTTTTGGGAGACGGTAGGAAAATTTTTAAAACCAATAATTTGATCGTTTTGATTAATAATGGTGCATTGGGCGCCAACAATAACGGTTTTAGGATTTGATTTTAAATAGTTTAATTGTTTTTCAAGTCTATCTGAAGTGGAAATATCATCAGCGTCCATACGAGCCAAATATTTACATCGGGCCAAAGAAATGGCAATGTCTGAGTTTGTAGAAACACCTAAATTAAGGCGATTTCGATAAACACGGATTCGGGAATCACGACGAGCGTATGACTTGATTATTTTCCAAGAATCGTCAATAGAAGCGTCGTCAATGATAATAAATTCGAAGTTTTTGAAGCTTTGATTGAGAATTGATTCGATAGATTGAGCTAAATAGGGAGCGGCATTAAAAACCGGCATGTATACGGTCAAAAGTGGTTTTTTAATTTTAAAATTAGTCATAGCAATTTCGTCCTCATGGACTCATCAGATCGAGCAATGACTCGATGATTGCTAGTGGAGATGAAAATGGGGGTTGGGGGGAATTAGTAATGCCAAAGTGCGCATCAAAAATTCGATCAACTGATCCATTTTCTCTCCACCTGCCCGATGAACTCATTACTGATGTCATCAGGACTTTTCAAAATCTTTCTTTCTTTCCTTTGCTCCCGCAAGGATGATTCAAGCCGAAGCTTGAGATCCTTGCGGGGGATTAGTGGGGGTAAACGCCTATTGGGCGAGGGGCTCCGCGAACGGAATTATCTGAACATTCCGTTCTTTTACGAGCTCAGCTGGAATGCTGGGCAGAAGGTCGGTTGTAACACCAAAAAACGCCAGAGGCGATTTGATGTCAAAATTTCCGACTTTTATTTGCTCAACAATCCGAACTAAATCCTTAGCGGCAAACTCATTTTGCTGGGGATACCAGAGTACGACTTCACCGTTTCTGAGATTAAACTCGTAGACACCTGACTTCAAAGTCATCAATACGCCAGTTTCATAGCGATTGACACCTTGTTCAAACCCGCCCGCAAAAATACGACCAAACATTCCTTCTGGAATACATACAGAAATGTTCTGCCAAGTTTCTTCGACTGTTTTTAATTCAGTTGAAGTTAATTCGACATTCCATTCCTTTTCTGGGACGAGGAGTGATCTACTGGTGTAGGTCATCCTTTTCCCTAGAACTGTATCTAGAAATTCGCCTGTAGCAGATATTGATTTACCGTTAAGGGTAACCAATGCTTGAATTGACGGCGTATCGCAGGATATGGCGACGGGAGCCATGGTGGCTGTCGGGGCTTCGGTTGGAGCTAATGTTGCGGTTGGTGCGGGTGTTTCTGTTGCTGGCAATGTTGCTATAACAACAATCTGTGTCTGTGTTGCCACAGGCATCGTTGTTGCTGTTTTTTCACCGCTACAAGCGGTGAGGAGCATAAATGCTACCACAAAAATTAAAACCACGAACATAAACTTTTTCATGAGATCTCCTTAAGGGGGTATATAAAAGACAGGGTGATCAATCCCTATCAGTTTTATGAAATGGACGAACACTGTTTACTGCTTTTAACACTAAAAATACTTAGTGACAGCGCTGTATTAATAAATAGTTATTAGCACGGTGCTATCACCAAATAATTTTTATAAGGGGTTTCAAATGAAAATACCAACACAAATCACCTATATTTAGGAAAGATTAGAGAAAGAGATTGTTAAAGAGCCTGCCTTTAGCTAATCTCAAACGCGGTGTTTGAGGAAACCGCCGGTAGTTTGGTTTTTAAAGCCAAAAGACCTGCCTGCCGGCAGGCAGGGAAAAGGGGTTTACACTGGAGAACAGAGTTAGGGGTCTTAGAGGAGCCACCAACCCCGTGCTCTCCAGTGGAAACCTAATTCCTACCTGAGAAGACGGGTCTTCTGACTTCAAAAGAAGCCAGAACGTATTGTTAAAAGATTAAAAGTTGACTATATCAATCAACAATTAATTGTAAGGAAGTGTATCAAGAAAAGGCAATAATGTCAAGTTATAGGATAGTATTTATTTTCCGGGGAAGGTGAGAGTAATATCGGTGCCAAGGGCAGTGGCGAGTTTTTGAACAAAACTAAGGGTAGGGTTGGCACGGCCAGATTCAAGACGGGCTAGGGCGGATTGTTTGGTACCCATACGATTGGCGATGTCTTTTTGAGTAAGTTTCTTATGAATTCGGGCTTCGATGATTTTATTTATTAATTCGAATTCAGGACCGAGTTTGTCGTATTCTCTTTTAATTTCAGGGTCTTTGAGTGATTCTCTTTTAAAATCTTCAAAATTAGGAAGTGAATTTATATTAATCTTTTTCATATCGTGAATATAACACATGTGTTATATTAGTGTCAACTTTCTGGACTCGGCTGTTCTGATTTCTTGTGGAGGTGTCTTGTTGGTTTTCTTTTGAAAAGCATGAAGAATAACAAAAATATTATTAATATTGGTGTAAATCAAACGAACGGGATTTTTACCTGTTGTTCTAAGTTCTGAAAGACATTTAGTTAATCTTCTAGAGTAAGGAAAACTAATATTTGGTCCATAGATGGCAAGAGAGTCGATTAAATGAACATATTTGGAATAGGTTGGTTTATCTAGTTTTACAATAAATTTTTTAATTACTTCTTCGCCCCGATAACTAACATAAAATTTAACTTTATAACTCATTAGTTAAATATAACACAAAGTTTAGGATAGAAATATTACTAATTTATCTTAGATTTTGGATAAAATCTTTCAGATCAGAAGCAATGTTTTCGTCGTTGAGGGCGACGGCGATGTTGGCTTTTAACCAACGGAGTGGGTCGCCAGTGGTCATCCAATCAGATTCGGTATCAGTGGCTTCTGTAAGAACAATATCATTGGCGGCAAGAGTGTTGACAGCATCAGCAAACCAGAGTTCGTTACCTTTGCCGGTAGATTGGGTAGTTAAAACTGGCCAAAGTTTGGCGCCATCAACCACGAAGCGACCACCTTGTCCGAAGAAGGATGGAGCTTCTGAAGCAGGTAATTTTTCGTACATTCCTGAGATACGATTGGGGTATTTAGAATCTTCTAAATATTTAGCAGAACCATATCTAATGATTTCGACAGGACCGACATCTTTGACAGAGACAACAACTGAGGGAGAATATTGATCAAAAACAGCAATCATCTTTTTTAAATAACGGCCAGGATTTTTTTCGACAATTAAATCATCACCAAACATGTAGACAAATGGGTCGTTGCCTATAAAAGATTTAGCCGAAAGTAAGGGAGAAGCGTTACCGTAGGGAAGAGTAGGGTCTTGAGGAACAAATTCTAAAGTTTTAAGTTTGGACCAAATGTTTTTGAGAGAATCGAGATATTCGGTTTTATTGACGCCTTCTAAATATTTTTCCAAATCATCGTCGGGAGTGAAATATTTTTTAATAGTGGTTTCACCAACGCGATGGACAATACAAAGATCAGTAATGCCGGCGGCGATGGCTTCTTCGACGAGATATTGGATGTTAGGTTTATTAATGATGGGAACAAGTTCTTTGGCGTAGGCTTTGACGGTGGGTAAAAAACGGGTACCGCGACCGGCGGCGGCGATAACGGCTTTGGTTACTTTTGATGTAGACATAAAGTTAGTTTAGCAAAAAAGTGGACCCAAGGGGACTCGAACCCCTGACCTTTCCCATGCCATGGGAACGCGCTACCAACTACGCTATGGGCCCAGAGAGAAACCAATTTTATCATATAAGATGCAGGCCCATGAGGATTCGAACCTCAAATAAAGGTTTTGGAGACCTTGGTGATAGCCGTTTCACTATGGGCCTATGTTTCTATTGAAATTATTGTTATTTTAACATTAAGAGATGATTAAAAAAATTTTAGTATTGACGGGCTTACATCAAGAATCGACTTTATCGCTTTTAAAAATGGCTGAGGGGAGATTGAGCAAGAGTTTGGGGGTGGAAACAAAAATATTTGATTCGTGTTGGGAAAGCTGTGGGAGTTTTAAACAGATTGAAAATAATTTAGACAAAAAGATTGAAGCTGTGGACGGGAAAGTCGTATTAATGGGGATTAGCGCAGGAATGGTACCGAGCTTGATGGCGAGAAATAAATATGGGAAGGACAAAATTCCTAAGATAATATCTTTGTGCGGTTGGAGTCGGGCAAAAATTAAAATGAATGATTTAGAAAAGAAAAAATACCATAATTTAGCTAAAACTAACCCGGTTTTTAAAGAAGCAGTAGGGGAATATACTAAAATATATAAAGAAATTTTGCCTAAAGATTGGCAAGAGATGATGGTTTTTTGGGCGGAGAATGATGAATATATACCAAAAAGCTGCTGTGTTCACCGAGGCATGAAGGCAGAAGAAATGAAAATAGTGGAGCACGTTGGGGGAATTTTGTTGGCTTTAACCAAGACTAAGGAAATAAGAAATTTTATTGAGAAAGGGTGAACTTAAAGCAGGGAACGAATTTTTTTCTCGACTGATTCTGGGGTCTTTTTGGTGACAAAAGCAATCTCGTTTGAGAGATGAAGAACAATTTCGTTAAGGATTTCCTGATAATTTTTAGAAAATTTTTCAGCGGTGACAACTTTGTTGGCACACAATTGCTTTAAAACAAAGGCGGTTTTGATGGGATCATTGAGGTAAAGGGTCTCTTTGATAGTTTTGAAATCGAAAATGTCGGTGTTATTGAGAGGTTTTTTAAGAATTTGATAAATTTCTTCAATTTCAGGAATTTCAATTAAACGACGTAGGCCACTTTTGAGAATATTGTTGACGGGAATGGAAAAAGAGGCGGCTTTTTGATTATCTTTGATAGAATGGTAAAGGAAATATTCACAATCAACACCGTGATAATCTTTTTCCGATTTTTTACCAAAGATTTGATAAATATCTTCGAAATCAGTAATGAAATCGTGGACTGAAAAGACGTTTTTAGAAGAAGTAGACATATAAAAATATCAATTAAACAAAACTAAGCGAAGTGGAGTTGATGCTTTGATTATAACAAATTAAAGCTAAAAAAGCTCGGAGATGGTATATTATGAAAAGATGGAAAAAATGATTTTTGGAATTACGGGAACAAATAGGGCAGGAAAAGGAAAAGTTGTGGACTTTTTAAAAAAGGTGGAAGGTTTTGAACATTTTAGCGCTTCTGATTTAATTACTGAAGAAATTATAAAACGAGATATGCCGGTAAACAGGGATAGCATGATTGTGGTGGCTAATGATTTAAGAAGTGAGTTTGGAGCGGGTTATATTGCCGAAGAGTTGTTAAGGAGAGCAGAAAATAGTCCAAGTAATGCTGTTGTAGAAAGTATTAGAACTTTGGGAGAAGTGGAAAAATTGAGAGAAAGGGGAGCAATGCTTTTGGCTGTCGATGCGGATCAAAAAATAAGATATCAAAGATCGGTGGCTGATGGTGGAGTCAAGGATGGGATAAGTTTTGAAAAATTTGTGGAACAGGAACAAAAAGAATGGGAATCAAATGATCCTAATAAACAAAATTTAAAAGCATGTATAAATGCAGCGGATTTTGTAATTGAAAACAACGGCACAATTGAAGAATTGAATGAAAAAATTGAAAAAATATTAAAAATTATTCAAAATAAATGAAAAAATTGAAAGCTACGGAAGAAGTTAAACATGTCCGGCCAAGCTGGGATGAATATTTTTTAGAGTTAGCAGATGCAGTGTCGAGGAGGGCAACCTGTGATCGAGGCAGGAGCGGCTGTGTGATTGTGCGCGATAAAAGAATTTTAGTAACGGGTTATGTGGCTAGTCCGGCCGGCTTACCCCATTGTGATGAGGTGGGACACTTAATTAAAACAGTAATTGATGAAGATGGAACTAAAAGTGAACACTGTATGAGAACAGTGCACGCGGAACAGAACGCAATTTGTCAGGCGGCATATTTAGGGGTTTCAATAAAAGGGGCAACCGTTTATTGTCGGATGACGCCATGTCGAACCTGCGCGATGCTGCTGATAAACTGCGGAATTAAGAGGGTTTATTGCGAAAGAAAATATCAGAGCGGGGCAGAATCAGAGGAAATGTTTAAGAAAACAGGAATTGAATTGGTATATAAATTTAATGAAATTCAGAAATATCCGAAGAAATAATTTTAGTGGTAGAGTAGTTTTTGAGACGGGGAAAGACAATTAATTTAATGCCAAGCTGTTGGCAAATTTGATGCTTTTCTTTATAGTTTGAGTCGTTTGAAGAAATTACTAAATAATCTGGTTTCACTTTTTGTAATAGTTTGAGATAGTTTGGATGAGATGGGAGGGATAAAACTTGGTCGACAGATTTCACCTGTTCTAAACAATATTTTCTAATTTTTTGAGAAAAAAGAGGCCGAGAAGTGCCTTTGTGTTTTTTTAAAAAAGTATCGCTTTCAACAGCGACAATAAGTGTGTCGGCCTTTGATTTAGCGAAATTTAGAAATTTAAAATGGCCATAATGAAGCAGGTCGAAACAACCGGTGACGAGGGCGATGGTGGCTTTTGGCATATTAATGTTAATATAACACTAATGTTGGCAGCAATTTTTTTTGATCAAGACAATACTTTAGTGAATACTCGGGAAGTAGCTGGAGAGGCTTATCGGGCGGCGATAAAATGGGTGGCGGCACAGGAAAAAATTGATTTTGAAAAATTGTTTTTGGAATGGAGGGAAGTTTTGGATTCCTTAAAAAACTCAAAAAAGCCGGAAGAAAGGCAGTTTTCATATTCATTGTCAAAAATAGTTAAAGAAGAAGATTTGGTGGAAGATGCCTTGGAAATTTATAAAAAAGTTTTGAAAGAGAAAATTCAGCTAAATCTGGGAGTAAAAGAATTTTTTGAAAAGAAAATAGAGGGAGTGAAATATATTTTATTTACAGAAGATTTTGATGATCAAATTGAAATTAAATTGGGGAAATTTGGACTGAAAGAAAAATTTGATTTAATTGTGGGCAGTTCTTTAGTTGGTTTGATGAAACCGGATATTAAATTTTTACAGATAGCCTGGGATAAGTTTAAACTTGATCCTAAAAAATGCCTTTATATAGGTGATAATTACGATAAGGATTGTAAAATCGGAGTGGTAAATGGGGGTAAGGCTTTGGTTTTTGGAAAAGATTTTACGGATTTTGCAGAGTTGGGGGATTTATTGAAGAATTATCAGTAATTTTAGTGTCTGGAGATAAAACGGAACCGGGTTTCGAAGTACAATTATCGCCAATAGTGGAATTGTCGCCGATTAAAATACCAAAAGAGAGCATACCACTGCTGACAGTTTGGTTTTTGATGATAGTTTGAATAGGGGAATTATCGATGTTTTTAGTTTCAGTATTAAAGTTTTGACCGATTTGACAGTTATCACCGATAATGGAATCAGAAATATTGCCCGATTTTATGGTGGTATTCTTACCTATTAAAGTATTTTTTAAAGTGACATTTTCTAAAAGACAATTATCTTCGATGTTGACGTTTTCGCCGATTTGGCAATTGATAATTTTAGCTGAGGGAGAAATATAGGAAGCACTGTTTTGAATATATTTATTAATGCCAAAAAGGTCCCAAGCGTATTTTAAGGTTAAACTGGTTTCGGTAACTTCAACAGCGTATATAGGATGGCCTTGAAGGTATTTATCGAAAGCCTCAATGAGCTGAAATTCAGTGGCGGGAAGAGTGTTCATAAAATTAACAAAATTTTTAGTGAGAAGGTAGACGCCGACATTACGTTGATTGGAAAGTCCAGTAAGATCAGTGGGTTTTTCAACAATTTTAGTGACTCTTTGACCATCAAGGGCAAAAATACCATAACGAGAAGGGTTGGTAGTAGCTTTGGAAAACATGATTAAATTTTCAGGGTCAGAGAGCAAGTCGGGATATTTTTCGAGATTTTTTAAATGTTCATCGACATTAATTTGTTGAGGATTAATAACTAGAAAACGATTTTCTAGATTAGGTAAAGCTTGGATAATGGCATTACCGGTGCCAAGTGCTTTTGGTTGGGTATAAAATCTGACGGAGATGTGGGCGGGGGTATATTTATCAAAAGTTTCTTTTAGACTTTGGTCGTCGTCGGGGGACTGAATGACTTCGATTTTGGTAATACCTAAACGATCGAGGGCTTCAATGGTGCGGGAAATGATGGGTTTGCCGGCAATAATGAAATCACTTTTATGTTGGCGGCGAGTAAAAGGGAAAAAACGGGAACATTCGCCGGCAGCGAGAATAACCACTTGATTAACTAGAGGCATGGGACTATTTTAACAATTTCTGATATATTAAGCTATGTCACCAGAAATAAGAGTTGGATTAGATAAAAAAAATGTTGGACAACTGATTGAATATGCTAATAAGGATATTACGGTACAAAAATTTACTTCTGATGCTAGAAGATTTAAAGATGAAGAAAGTTTTGAAAACTGGCTTAAAAAGGGACGAAAAGTTTATAGTTTGGTAGATGAAAATGGGGATTTAGTGGGGATAAGCTGGTTTGGGAAGGAAGGGAATGGATTTACTTTGGCTTTGAGAATTTATGGTAAGGCAAGAGGAAAGGGCTTGGGATATGGGTTTTTGAAAGAAACGATGAATGATTTTATGAGAAGTGAAGAATATCAAAATGCAGAAAATCAAGAATGGTGGCTTGAGACTTCAAAAGAAAATATAGCAGCCATAAAAATATATGAGAAGTTGTGATTTGAAGTTGAAAAAGACGGGGAAAGTTCGGATAAATCTATTTACCGCCGCCGCCCCGGTTTTGAGTCCTAAAAGAGGTAGAAATACGATCGTTCTTGGGAAGACTAGTTTTCCCTTGAAAAAAAGGATTTTTAAAAGGAAGCCGTTGATCGAAAGGTTTGGTACTTTGAGGAGTTAAGAGAGTATTTTTTTTATCTTTGGCCATAGTTTATTTTAGCAGATTCTTATTGGGTTTTATCTCGTATAGACTCTTATCAGCTAAGGCAACATTTAATTTCAGGTCGAGAGGATTTATGGAGCCGTTCCTGTTGGCAATGCTGAAACCAAAAGAAACATGAAGGTTGTTTTCTAAAAGACTGTTATTTAAATGGAAAAGTAACTTTTGGACATCGTCAGGATCAGTGAGATTAGGAAAGATACCAAGAAATTCATCTCCACCCCAACGGCCAATAATATCAGTAGAATGAGTATTCTTTTTAAGAATATTAGCTACTTGGCAAAGAATTTCATCACCTTTGTCGTGGCCCAAGGAATCATTAATATTTTTGAAGTTGTCGGCATCAAACATGACGATGGTGACTCCTTTGATTTCACCAGAATTACCAAAATTATCTAATTGCTCGTATAGATATCTTCGGTTGTATAGGCCGGTTAAAGGATCGATAAGAGCGTTTTGTTCCAGTTTTTGTTGCTCTCTAATTTTTTCGGTTATTTCTCGACCAATAAAAGTGTAGTGATTAATTTTATTGTCTGGATCAAAAATTGCGTTAACTCTCCAACCTAAAAAAGTATCTCCAAGCTGCATATCAAAACTAGTCTCAGACTTTTGGGGAGTGAGAGTGTTTAAAACTTGTCGAAACTTGTCTAAATTTTCTTGAGGGATAAAATTGCTAAGGTGGAGTGGTTGTTCC
>JBAZWK010000002.1:39010-45813 GCA_041660365.1 Candidatus Shapirobacteria bacterium
CGTTCTTAGGTTTAAATCGGGGCCCATTTGACCAATGTAGGAGTTAAACTCATTGAAACTTTCTAATGGTGGCAGAGGGAGATTTATTTTTTGACCAGGGTGCTGTTCTGGTAGGTGACGGGGTGATTTATCAGGGGACATTATTTTTGATTAGTTATTTTTAGTAATCTATCGATACCGAGACCGATACCGGATACTTTTTTTATTGTAGCAGAATTGGTGGCAAAAGATACATCGATTAAATGGAGGGGCAAATTATTTTTAAGGCGAAAAGCTTTTTCGGAGTTAAAAGCTTTTAAAATAGATTCAGAATCGGTGTTTTCAGTACAGGCATTGGCGATTTCGAGGCCGTTAATATAAAGCTCAAAACGCTCATTTTTTTGGGCCAAAGGACTTAAAAAAGCGGGATAACCGGTAATAAAAACTGCCTTGTTTTTGGGTAAATTTGCTTCGATATTATTCAAAAAATATTGATTAAAGTCGGGTTCGTTGTCGGGAAGTTTTTGAGGTAAATTTAGAGTAGTAAATTCAATATCTATAAATTTTTTAATAAAATTTTTAGTGGAGAGCATTAAATCTTGATAATTTTTGCCGACTTCGTACCACTCGAGCATTAAAAATTCTGGAGAGTGATCGGGGCCCTCATCTTCGAGATCACGAAAACAGTGAGAAATGGCAAAGCAATTTTGGTAATTTTTGGCCAAATATTTTTTAAGGGCGAATTCGGGGGAAGTGGGGAGGAAATAATCTTGATGACGATGAGTCCAAGTAGTTTTAAAAGTGTAAAGATTGGGTTCGAGAGGCAGAGAGGAATTGAGATAGGAGATTTCGATTTCGATGAAATTTAGATTCCAGAAGTATTGGCGGATAGATTTTAATAGCTCAGACTGTGTCATTTATTGATTATATATTAATTATAGATATAAATTCTTGTAAAAATTTTTTGTTCCTGTGAATGTGGGCGGGCCACGTTCAATGTCACCAAAAATATTTACTTCGAATTTATATCTTTTAAATCACAAAAATAATTGGGGTCGCAGCAAAGAGGATGGTTTAGATAAGTAGTGGAATAGTTTAGTAGTATTTTAGAGATGGGGTCAGAAAGGGAACCAATAGATTTACTTGATTCGCAACAGCCGTAAAATTTAGCGTCGGATTGAAGAGCTAATTGAGAACAGCCAAAATTTTTTGAGGGAAAAACAGGATATTTTTGACGAATTTCTGAAACTTGTTTAAAAGTGAGTGAACCAAGACGGTCGGTAAGATAAGTTTTGTGGAGGCCAAAAATGTCGAGAGAATCTTTGTAAGGGTAGGAATCTTTGGTAATTAAATAAAAAATTTCCATAGGAAAGTCGAGTTTTAAAGCGTGTTGGACAAAGTTTTTTGATTTGGCAAAATTGCCAGAGCCGCGGTTGGCATCGTGAATAGCTTCGGGCCCGTCAAAAGAAACGATTAGCTGGCAATTGCGGGAATCTTTGATTTTATCGAGTTTATCGATAGTGCCGTTGGTGATGACCGAGACAAAAATTCCCATGGAATTTAATTTGTTGATGAGACGAGGAAAATTTTTGAGGGTAAAAACTTCGCCGCCGCAAAAAATGATAGATTTCAGAGAGAGTTTCTCGTCAACGAATTTTTTATCTCCGGCCAATGCGTTACCGCGTTGGATGTCGTTAAAAAATTGTTGACTACGAAACTTTTTTAAAAATTTACTGTATCGGCGGACGAATGATAAAATTTGTCGGTTAGATAGGATGTTTTTAGTTTTTTTGGTGTAACAATATTGGCAGTTGAGATTACACAGCTCAAGCGGGGAGATGTAAATGTTTTCCAAACTACTGATTATTTTAGTTTGGTCGATTCTTTGTGTTCGGTATTTTTTCGGCACCAATTGCAATATTTGTTGAATTTAAGTTTATCAGGGGTGTTAGTTTTATTTTTTTCGGTTAGATAATTTTGAGCGCCACAGACTGAGCAACAGAGGGCGATTAAAATACGAGGAGTTTTTTTAGATTTAGCCATAGCTGGTATTGTAATTGATTAAGCGGAAATTATCAATGGAGACGGTATTTTTCAATTTGTCGCTCTAATTGGTTTTCGAGGTCGATTAAGGCGGATTCTAAAAATTTATGAGTGGTTTCAGAAAAGATTTTTTCTTTGCCGGGAAGATACATATCGAAACGAAGATGGACGTTTTTTAATTGGTCGTATTCAATGCGCAAAGTGGCAGTTTTCATTTCGGGAGCAAAGGGAACGAGAAGTTTTTCGAGTTTTTGGTTGAGTTTTTCATCGACCAGTATTTTAACGCTATCAGAGAGGACGAAGCCGTCACCGGTGATTTGAATGTTCATAGTAATTAAGGATAGCATTTAAAAACTGAAATTAAACTGAAAATATTACAAAAATTTTTTGAAAAACAATAAAAGAGCCAAAAAATACTCGAAATTGATATAATTCATTGTAATTCTGGAGGGTGGGCAGGACGGTAATGCGCCAGTTTTGAAAACTGGTGTCCGTAAGGACTAACAGGTTCAACCCCTGTACCCTCCGCCTACGTCCCTAATTAAGTTGGGACTACGGCGGATAAATCCGCCATTTAAATATTTAAAGAGAGAAAATTATGCCTATACATACATTAGAATGTCCATTAAACAGAGGACCAACTCACACTGGACCGACAGATACAGGTGGTTTTGGACGTGTTGGGGGGTATCATATAGAAAATGGGCGTAAAGTACCTGATTATGTATTAACGGCTGAGACAATAAGAATGTATGAAGTAATAGAACAATTAGTTGGAGCTAGTTCACCTGAATTAAGAAAAGAAAATAAGAACGAAGAAAAAAAGTGAGCCCGGAATGAAATTCGAATTCATGACCTTCCCCTTACCAAGGGGATGCTCTACCAACTGAGCTATCCGGGCAAATTGTTAATGTTGGTATTAAATTTGGACATGACCTGTCCGGTGAACACCGGACTGCTCTACCAACTGAGCTATCCGGGCGTTGTGATGGTAATTTTATGTTATTTTCCCTAAATTATCAAAAAGGAATGTCCAACTGAGCTACCTGCCTGCCGGCAGGCAGGTCCGGGCGGACGAGATATTTTAGCAAATATATGGGTAGATTTGTTTGAAGAAGTTCGGTAATATAAAAATATAGCTACTGAAAGACCGGAGCCAGTGCAAATTTATGAAGATAGATATGGGTGGATGGATTTGGTTTTTGATGATGTAAGTGAAAAAAGAGCGGTTGAAGAAATGATTAAATTTTTAAGAGAGGGAATGCCTGAGACAAGAATTGCGAATAAGGTACCAGATTTTTTGCCTGTTGTATTTTACAGATACTCCTACTAGAATAGTCGGAGTATGAGAAAACAAAATGTCTATTTAGATTATGCGGCCACAACGCCGGTGGATCTGCGAGTTTTAAAAGTAATGCTTCCTTATTTTGACCGATATTACGGCAATACTATGTCATTACACGCCGAGGGGGTAAGGACTTCTGAAGCGGTAGAGAGAGCTAGAGAAACTATTGCCAAGGCTTTAAATGCTGATAGTGAAGAAATTGTTTTTACTGGGAGTGCCACGGAGAGTAATAACTTGGTTTTAAAAGGGTTAGCGGAAGCAAATCCAGAAAAAAAGAAAATTATTATTTCTTCAATTGAACATGATTGTATTCGGAATAGCGCGATTTGGTTAAGAGGTAAGGGTTACAAAGTGATAATGCTGCCAGTAGACAAAAAAGGTTTCATTGATTTTGAAATTTTAAAAAAAGAAGCTGATAAAGACACTTTGGTAGTGTCAATAATCCATGGTAGCAACGAAGTGGGAACAATTCAAGATATTGGAAGAATTGGGGAATTATGTCGAGAACGAGGAATTTATTTTCACACTGATGCTTCGCAAAGTTTTGGAAAGATTCCAATTGATGTTAAGACAATGAAAATTGATTTATTGACAGCGTCGTCACATAAAATATATGGACCAAAAGGGGTAGCCATTTTGTATGTTCGCGAGGGGGTAAAAATCAATCCGATAATGCATGGCGGTGGCCATGAGGGTGGTTTAAGATCGTCAACAGTCAATGTGGCGGCAATTGTGGGGCTGGGAAAGGCAGTGGAAATAATGGAAAAGTCTAAAGCCGAAAATCTAAAGATAGAAAAACTAAGAAATAAATTAATTAAAAGTATTTTAGAATCAATTGATGACTGTTGGTTAAATGGTGATGAAAAAAAGAGACTATCAAATAACGTTAATATTTCTTTTGAAAGAGTGGAAGGGGAATCATTATTAATGGAGTTAAGCAACAAAGGGATTATGTGTTCGACTGGTTCGGCTTGTTCGTCAAATAATTTGGCACCAAGCCACGTGTTATTGGCGATGGGTTTGAGTGCGCCGGAGGCTCATGGATCGTTAAGATTTAGCTTAGGTCGTTTTACAACCGAATCAGATATTAATTATGTTTTAAAAATGTTACCAATAGTAGTTAAAAAAATGCGCAAAATGTCGCCTTTTAAAAAATAAAATGAGACAACAATTTTCTTATTCCAAAAAAGTTCTAACCCACTTTAGAAAACCCCATAATTTAGGGAAAATTAAAAATGCCGACGGGGTCGGAGAAGTGGGAAATTTGTCCTGTGGAGACGTGATGAAACTGTATATAAAAGTTGAAGACAATAAAATTGTTGATGTTAAATTCGAAACTTACGGCTGTGCAGCGGCAATTGCGTCAAGCAGTATTACGACTGATTTGGTTAAGGGAAAAACAATTGAGCAAGCTTTGGCGATGACTAACAAAGAGGTCATTGATTCTTTGGACGGGCTGCCACCCATTAAAATTCATTGTTCATTATTATCAGTTGATGCCCTAAACGAGGCAATTTATGATTATCTGAATAAAAATAAGAAAGCGGTGCCGGAATTTTTGGAGAAGAGACATGAGAGGGTAACGACACTGGCAAAGATGGAAGAGGGCGGGCAAATAAAAATTGATTAAATGAGCCCTTCGTAAGAATCGGACTTACGTCGATGGTTTACAAAACCACTGCTCTGCCATTGAGCTAGAAGGGCAACTGAGTAGTGAAATTATATCAAAATATATTGATTTTTTTAAGATTAAGTCTACACTTATTGTGTGAAAAAATACTTAATAATGTGTAAAAATTGTGGAATTGAACATAATTCGGCGGCGGATAGTTATCACAAATTTTGTTCTAATAAATGTCAAGGTGAGTTGAGATATAAAGAAAGTATTGAAGGATGGTTAAATGGAACAATAAACCCATTGAATACCAATGGTATATCAAAACCTTTTGTTAGGAAATATTTATTCAGGAAATATGATAACAAATGTTGTTTGTGTGATTGGGGAGAAGTCAATAAAACTACAGGTAAAATTCCACTAGAAGTGGATCACATTGATGGAAATTATAAAAATAATCAACTAAGTAATTTGAGACTTCTGTGCCCAAATTGTCATAGTTTAAGTAGTAACTATAAGAATTTAAATAGAGGTAAAGGTAGAGGAAAAAGAAAATCCTGATAAGATATAGAATAGAACATGGCCAAAAAGAAAATATTGGTGATAACTGATAATATGCCTTGGGGGCATCGATCGATAGCTAGGGCAATTTATGGGTTTTTAAAAAGTAAAGAAAAAGAAGAGAACATTGAAGTATGTTATTCCGAAGTTAAGGCAGAAACAGGAATATCAAATGACTTTTATACTTTTATGTACCGCTTTTTTCCAAAGTCAAACAAGATGGCAACTTGGTTGTCGGAAGATAAAAGGTTAAGAGAAATTGTTCATAGAATGTCAGAGATAAATTTGCCAAGAATTAAAAAAGTAGTTCAGGGATTTAAACCAGACTTAGTGATTTCGTGTTATTGGTTTCACAGCCATTCACTGCAGTGGTGGCGAAAAAATGAGAATAAAGATTTTAAATTATGGTCAATAATTGCTGACCCGTGGACAATAACACCAGCAACAGTGGTGCCAGGAGTCGATTTGACTTTAGTTTACGACCAAATTGGTGAAAAAGGGGCAAGGAAGTATGGTTTAAGGGGAGATATTTTGAAAAGTGGATGGTGGGTAAGGAGAGAAATGTATGAAAAAAATGATCGAAAAACTGCCAGATTAAAATTAGGAATTAATGATGGGAGACCGGTAATATTTATTGGCGGCGGATCTTTGGGAACAAATTCTTTGACGAGATTGTTACCGGTATTGATGATGATTAAGACGAAATGTGCCTTTGTTTTTAATACTGGGACTGATAAGCTGTTGCACTCGACCATAGAAGAATATATGAAATTACTAAAGAGAATGAAGCTTGGGGAAGAAATTATAGTAAAAAATCTGGCATGGATAGATAATATGGCTGAAGTGTTGACAGCTAGTGACATTGTTTTTGGAAAAGCTGGACCAAATTTTTTGTTTGATGTGGTGGCTTCTCAAAAACCTTTTGTGGCGATTACTCATATTGGAGGACAAGAGGACGGTAACGTGGAAATTATAAAAAAGAAAAGATTGGGATGGGTGAAAGAAAAACCGGGAGAGGCTGCTGATTTTCTTTTGGAATATTTAAAAAAGCCCGAGTATTATCAAAAAATGTATTCAAAGAACATAAAAAAAGAGGCGGAGAATAATCAAAAGAGTATGGAAATAATTTTAAAAAGACTAAAAAAAGATTTAGAAATCTAAACTTTATTTTTGAGAAAAAAGACGATTGAAGATAGATTTGAGTCGAAGGTTTTGGCGGGGAGAGGATTTGGCCATTTTAGAAAAGAGGGGTTCGAAGAC
>JBAZWK010000003.1:0-45264 GCA_041660365.1 Candidatus Shapirobacteria bacterium
AAATAATAAATTAGATAGCAATGAACCTATAAAAGAAGATTGGTTGTTAGCCGGATTAATTCATGATATCGATTATTCAGGCGATACAAAAAATAATCATCCCAATAAAACTAGGGAAGTATTGGCCAAATTTGGACTAGAAATCAACGACACAGTTGAATCTATTGTCAAAGCACATGCTCCTGAATTGACTGGAGTTAAAACAGAAAACTTGGCCCAATGGTCAATTTTTTGTGCCGACAGTTTAACCGGTCTTATCACTGCAGTCGCTCTAATTTATCCCAGCAAAAAATTAGCCGAAGTAAAAACTTCTTCAGTTTTAAAAAGATTTTTGAAAGAACCCAAATTTGCCGCCGGTACCCGCCGAGACGAAGTAATTCTTTGCCAAGATGCCGATAAATTAGCCATTCCTTTGGAAAAATTTATTGAAATTTGTTTGGAATCGATGCGGAAAATAGCCTCTGATATAAACTTATAAGACTTTTTTATTTTTTGACATTTTCAAAAATCTGCATCATATTTTACCTTATTTAAGGCATAATATTTTATCACCTAAGACATATTGAATGTGTATGATGTATTTAGACATATTTGGATACGGAAAAACTTGCGGAGAAAAATGGCTTCAGATGTGCTAAAATATCCCCAATCTCATGATTGATATTAATCTCCTTAGAGAGAATCCAGAAATTGTTAAATCGGCCCTCGAAAAGCGTCAAAAGGATGTTTCTTTGTTAGACAAAGTTTTAGTTTTAGACAAAGATTATCGTCAAGTATTAGGTCAAGTCGAAGAACTTCGTGCTCAACAAAATATTTTTACAAAAAATATTAAAGGTAAACCAACTGCGGATCAATTAATTGAAGTATCAAAAATAAAAGATAAATTAAAAATCTCGGATGGTATTTTAAAAGAAACTGAAAAAAGCTTATTTGATCTTCTTGAAGAAATTCCCAACCTTCCCGCCGATGATGTTCCTGAGGGTAAAGACGATGCCGATAACGTCGTTTTAAAAACTGTTGGCACTAAACCAGAATTTGATTTTATTCCCAAAGACCACATCGATTTAGGCGAAGCCCTCGATATTCTTGATGTTAAAAAAGCCGCCGAAATTTCCGGTTCTCGTTTTGGTTATTTCAAAGGTCAAGGTGCCGTTTTAGAAATGTCGGTCATGTTTTATGCTTTTAAAAAATTAATTGCCAAAGGTTTTATTGGCATGATTCCGCCGACTATGGTCAAAAGTCACACTGAATGGGCCTGCGGCTACACCAGTAATAAAAATTTGTTTAACGCCGCTTATTCAAGTCCTGAAGATGATCTGATTTTTATCAGCTCTTCCGAACATTCAGTGGTGCCCTACCACATGAATGAAGTTCTAAATTCTAAAGATTTACCCTTAAAATACGTTAATTTTTCACCATGTTTTCGTCGTGAAGCCGGTACTTATGGTAAAGATATGAAAGGCATGCTCCGCGTTCACTTTTTTAATAAAGTCGAAATGAATATTTTTACTCTGCCGGATCTTAAAATTTCTGACGCCATGCAATTGGAAATGCTGGCCATCGAAGAAGAAATTCTTCAAGAGCTTGGTCTTCATTATCAGATCATGAAAAACTGCACCGGCGATCTACCCCAACCTAACCGACGTATGAACGATATTAATACTTGGTTTCCTGGTCAAAATGCTTATCGGGAAACTTCTTCCTGTAGTAATTGTTCCGATTATCAGGCCCGTCGTCTTAATACTAAAGTTAAAATCGACAACAAAAATGAATTTGTCCACATCTTAAACGCCACCGTTATCACTGATCGAGTTATTCTGGCCATCATGGAAAATTTCCAGACCAAAGATGGCAGCATCAACATTCCTGAGGTGCTTTGGCCCTTTACCGGGTTCAAAGTTATCTCCCCTAAATTGTAGAGGAGCCACCCACTCCGGTGAATCCGATTTATCGGTGACACCGGAGGAGGTTTGCTTTTTTGATTCCAATAACCCTTAAAAAATTATATTCATAGTAAAATAGACTGATGTTTCAATTTCTTAAAAATTTAGTCGATGAAAATCAGCGCCATCTTAAGGTCTATAAACCTTTGGTTGCCAAAATTAATGCCTTTGAACCTGAAATTAAAAAACTGTCTGATAAGCAATTATTCGCAAAAACTACCGAATTTAAGGATAAATTAAAAAATGGTACTAAATTAGATGATCTTTTACCCGAAGCTTACGCTGTCGTTCGTGAAGCTATCTTTCGCACTATCGGCGAACGAGCTTATGACGTTCAGCTTATGGCGGCTATTGCCCTGCATCAGGGTGCTATTGCCGAACAGCGTACCGGTGAAGGCAAGACCCACTCTGTCCTCTTTCCGGCCTATCTTAACGCCCTGACGGGTAATGGGGTGCACGTGGTCACTCCAAATGATTATTTAACTCGGGTTGGAGCCGGTTGGTATCCGCAAGCCCTAAATTTCCTCGGTCTGACTGCTGCCGCCATTATTCACGAAGAATCCTTTATTTTAGATCCAAAATATACCGATTCTAACGAAAAAATTGATGATCGTTTGGCCCATTTACGTCCTGTTACCCGTCAAGAGGCCTATCAGGCTGATATTACCTATGGCACTAACAATGAATTTGGCTTTGATTACCTTCGTGATCACATGGTTTCCGATTTTTCCCAGAAAGTTCAGCGTCCCATTCACAATTTTGCCGTGGTCGATGAAGTTGATTTTGTCTTAATAGATGAAGCCAGAACTCCATTAATCATTTCTTCTCCCAATAATCAGCCAGTTGAGAAATATTACAAATTTGCTCAAATAGCCCAATCTTTACAACCCACCGATTATGTCATCGATGAAAAATCGCGCAGTGCCACTCTTTCAGAATTTGGCATTCGTAAAGTGGAAAATATCCTGAAAGTCGGCAATTTATACGAAGAGTCTTTTGAAACTATTCATTATATTGAAAACGCTATCAAGGCTCAAGCCTTATTTCGCAAAGATAAAGATTACGTTATTAAAGATGGTGAAATTATTATTGTCGATGAATTTACTGGTCGTTTAATGCAAGGCCGTCGCTGGTCAGATGGTCTCCATCAAGCCGTCGAGGCCAAAGAAAACGTTAAAGTTCAACAAGAATCTCAAACTTGGGCGACTATCACTTTTCAAAATTACTTCCGTCTTTACGATAAATTAGCCGGCATGACTGGTACCGCCGCCACTGAAGCTGAAGAATTCAAAAAAATTTACAACCTCGATGTCGTTACCATTCCCACCAATAAAGCTCTTTGTCGAAGCGATGATAATGATTTAATTTTCAAAACTCAAAGAGCAAAATATGCCGCTATTGCCGCTAAAGTTGAAGAACTTCATACCCTTGGTCAACCGGTTTTAATTGGCACTACTAGTATCGCCAAAAACGAAATTATATCCTCAATGCTTCATAAAAAGGGGATTCCTTTTCAAATGTTAAACGCTAAAAATCACCGTTCCGAGGCGGAAATTATCGCCAAAGCCGGTATGAAAGGCGCTGTCACCGTCGCTACCAACATGGCTGGTCGGGGTGTGGATATCATTTTGGGTGGACCTCGTGACAAATTTGAACCTAAAATATGGCAAAAACAGCACGACGATGTCGTTAGTTTTGGCGGCCTTTATGTTATTGGTACCGAACGTCACGAATCCCGTCGTATTGATAACCAGCTCCGCGGTCGTTCTGGCCGTCAGGGTGACCCGGGTTTTTCCCAATTTTATGTGGCTTTGGACGATGATTTAATGCGCATTTTTGGCGGTGATAAAATTTCTGGGTTGATGACTCGTTTCAATATGCCCGAAGATACCCCATTAACTCATCCCTTAGTTTCTCGGGTTTTAGAACAAATTCAGGTTAAAGTTGAAGGCTATAATTTCGATATTCGTAAATCTTTGGTGGAATACGACGATGTTATCAATAAACAGCGCCAGATTATTTATAAACTACGTGATGACACTTTAATTAATTCTAAAAACAATTCTGAAGAAAATCGAAATAATATTTTCAAATATCTTCATTCCGAGATCGAACATCTAGTTGCCGAAAACAAAAATTTTGTCGATAACACCGTCGATGCCGATAAATTATCTCTCGAATTTTCTGAAATTCTCCCGATGCCGAGCCGTGATCGAGTTCAGCTTCAAAAAGGACTCCAAAAATCCACCGATCCTACCGAAACCCTCTATTCCCTTATTGAAAAACAATGGCAGCAACGAGTTGATTATTTTGGTAAAGATCTGGCAAATAACATCCTAACTTACGCCGTAATTCAAACTCTCGATCCTCTTTGGGTTGATCATTTGACCGCATTAGACGATTTACGTGATGGGGTTCGCCTTCGTGGTTATGCCCAAAAAGATCCTTTGATTGAATACCGCAAGGAAGGTTATGAAATGTTTAAAGCTTTGCTTCGTCGCTACGAATCTAATTTAGCTCGCATGCTTTTCCGTCTTGAACCAGTGACTACTCCTCAAACTATTGTTCCTCCCACCGCTACCGAAACTCGCGGCCAGGTCATCGACCCCAATCAACCGGTCGATAACACTAAAAATACCGAAAATGAGGCAGAATTAAAATTACCCACCCGAGAACCTGTGGTCAACAAAAGCACTCTCGGCCGCAACGATCCTTGTTGGTGTGGTTCCGGCAAAAAATGGAAGCACTGTCATTATCCGGAATTAGGATAAAATAAACTATGTCTTCAGAAACTTTACATGTCAAAATCAAAGAAGACGAAACTGCCGTTTTACGCTACCAAAAATTAAAATCCATCGGTCAGGAAGTTTTAGCTTCTGGTTCTTTTATTTTAACTGACCATACTACTGAATCTGATGCTAATTTAGGAAAAAAAATCTTAACAGAGGGAATCCACGAAACCAATCCGCCACTCTGGGCTTCCTATTTTGAACATATCATTATTGCCCCAGAATACGGCAAAAAAATTGCTAGTTCCGCTGCTGATTGTGGTCTAGATGTCAATCCTTATGAGATAGAATTTTTACTTCACCTTCACGATGTTGGTCGTTTAGTCACCTCTTCCGCCTATTTACGTAACGATTATATTGGTAATCGACTTTTAGTCGAATTTGGAATTCCTAGACCATTACTTCGTAATTTGCCTTCAAACGAAAAATTAATGTCTACTGCTGAAACTATGAATTTAGACCACGAGCAATTAACCTTTCAAAGTCCTTTGAACGAAGAACAGAAAAAAATTGCCTCAGAATATTTTGAAGGTATGTCTCCGACCACTAGAATTATTAATTTCGCTGACAATCTGGGTAAAAGGGATAAAAAGAACGGTCTTTTTAATGCCGAAATTTTTTTGTCATATTTAAAATCTCAAGAATCCCGATATGACCAAAGCAGTTTATGGCCTTCGATTAAATGGGCTTTACCTAAAAGGCAAGCAGGTGCCATTTTACAATCCTACATTATTGAGAAAACTGTTGAATGGTTGACAAATTTAGGTGTCGATTTAAACGAAATTCATGATCAACTTTCCGATTTTGGTCCTCATTTTATCGTTGTCGCTCGTCATGGTGAGCTTAATAACCCCAAAAACATTGTTTACAATCGTGACTCTTTTATGTTACCCGAGGATAGAATTCATCTCAGTGATTCTGGTAAAAATCAAATGGAAATTTTGGGTCAAACTCTTCATAAACGACAATTTAATGTTACTCAAATAATTGCCAGTCCAGAAGAAAGAGCCCAAGAATCGGCTAAATTTATAAGCGATCAACTAGGCAATCCCCCGATTGCCATCAATCCAAATTTGGATGATAATTTCTCTCCCGGTCCCTATCGTGAAAAAATGACTATGAATCAGCTCGCTGAAATTGGTGGCAATGTTTACAGTCAACGCTGGGAAAAATATCAACACGAACAACCCGACAGTGTTGTTAAAAGAATGCATCAACAATTCATGGAAATGAGTAATTCCTTAAAAACAGGGGAAACTGGGGTATTGGTTTCCCATGGTGATCCCATTGCCTGGTTACTCAACACTTTACAAAGTGAATTAATACCTAATCCCGAGGATTTACGTCATCTTGAATATCCAGCCAAAGGAGAAGCAGTCATTGTCATCATTAATTCTGATAATACTATTTATTCTTCATATTCTACCCGAAGTTTCTTACCTACTAATAGAAAAATATATTAGCTAAATCAGCTGTTAAACCAGAGTTAAGTTCAAAATGATAAAATATATCAGATGAAAAAATTTTCTCAACTTTCGACTGAAATTAAATCGGCCATTAAAAAATCCCACAATATTTTATTAACTTTACATCCCGGTCCCGATTCTGATTGTCTTGGTGCCAATTTGGCCATGTATTTATGGTTAAAATCTATTGGCAAAAATCCTACTTTAATCAAAGGAGACTCTGAATTAAAAACCCAGCCCACCGTTTTCCCTCACTATTATTCCATCACCAAAAATAATATTACTGAAATAAATATTTCCGACTACGATCTTTATATTTCCATGGATTCTTCCAGTAAAGAACAGATTTCCAAATTAGTTGATGTCTCGCCACTTTTTCAAAAAATAAAAACAATTGTTATCGATCATCATTCTCATAACACTTTGGTGTCTCCTCTTAAAATTGCTTCTCCTAAACATGCTGCTACCTGTGAAATAATCTACGATCTTTTTGAAAATTGGCATGTCGCCATTACTCAAGATATCGCTATTTGCCTATATTTTGGCATTGTTGGTGATACTGGTAATTTTACTAATGCCAATGTTACCCCCGAAGTGTTTATTAAAGCTGGGAAATTAGTAAAAAAAATTAAGGATCTTTATAAATATATCAGCATTTATACTTATCACCGCCAACCGGAAGAATTTACTTATACTCGTGTCGCTCTTGAAAATATTCAAACTTTTTTTAACAACCAAGTGGCTATTTCTGGAATTTCTCTAAATGATTTAGAAAAAAATAATTTAACTCCGGCCCAGGCCAGTAAAAATTCTATTTCTGAATTTTTAAGAACCTGCATCGATTGGCAGATAAGTATTTGTTTAGTGGAAACTGAAGCCAATAAATGTGAAGTTTCTATGCGTTCTCATGCTCCCGAATTTGATGTTTCTCAAGTAGCCCGGAATTTGGGTGGCGGTGGTCACGTCGTTGCCGCCGGTATCACCATTCGCACCGATCTTCCCACTGCGATTCAAATGATTGTCACTGAAATCGCCAAAGTCTGTCCCCAACTTGGTAAAGCCTAGTTTAGTGTCCCGCTCTCTGCGCCCTCACCCGGTCAACCTTAGACAAAAATTTCTTTCTTAATCTAATTGATTTTGGGGTAATATCGATTAATTCATCGTTTTCAATAAAGTCCAAAGCCTCTTCAATGCTATATTTTATAGCGGGTGCCAAAACAATGGCATCATCATTTCCTGACGAGCGCATGTTAGTTAATTGTTTGCCTTTACAAATATTAATTTCTAGATCTCCAGTTACTGGTCTAAAACCCACAATTTGGCCTTCATAAATTGGATCAGTCGGTTCCACAAAGGTTATTCCGCGTTTTTGGGCCAAATCTATACCAAAAGATAAAGCTTTGCCGCTTTCGGAAGCAATCATCACTCCGTTTCTAGTTTTATAATTTTCTTCTTCTTTAGCTTCATAACCTAAAGATAAAAAGCTAATTGATACTTGTCCTCTAGTTTCACTCATTAAAGAACTTCGTAAACCTAAAGCATTTCTTTCTGAAATTTTATACATCATTTTTATGCCACTTTTATCGTCCGAAGTCATATCCAACATTCTGGCTTTTCTTTTACCCAACTCTGCCGTAATTGTCCCAACATAATCTTCTGGGGTCAAAACAGTTAATTCTGAAAATGGCTCGCACCATTTACCCTCAATTTGTTTCAAAATAACTTCCGGTTTACCAACTTCCATGGCGTAACCTTCTCGACGTAATTTTTCGATTAATACTGCTAAATGCATTTCGCCTCGTCCCGAGACAATCATTCGAATACTGTCCGAGGGATCATCTTCCACATTTAGTCCTAAATTCGTTTCTCTTTCTTCCATTAATCTTTCCTTCAATTCTCGGCTAGTTAAAAATCTCGATTCTTCCTTGGCATACACTGAAGTGTTTGGTCCAAAACTTGCTTTTAAAGTTGGCTGTGCCACTTCAATTGTTGGTAAAGCCACTTGAAAATTAATATCAGTAATTGTTTGTCCAATTTCAATTTGGGGTACTCCAGCTAAATAAACAATTTCTCCACTCAAAACTTCATCAGCTTCAATTTTGTTAATGCCTTCATTAACATACATTCTTTCAATTTTAAAATTTCCCAACCCCTTTTGATCCGGGCTGATTAAAGACACAAAACTGCCTTTTTTAATTTTTCCTTGATGAATTCTTCCCACCGCCAACCGGCCTAAATATTCATTTTTTTCAAAAGACGATACCAACATTTGAAAAGGCTTGGTATCATCTCTTCTGGCACTGGGAATATATTTTAAAATAGTTTCGAAAAGGGGGGTGGTGTCGCCTTCAACATTAAAATCTTTGGGCATTTCATAAAATGTCTTTCCTTCCCTACCTACGGCATAAATTATTGGGAAGTCTAGTAATTCCGGATCAGAAGCTAAAGATAAAAATAAATTTTCAGTATCAGAAACAACTTCTTTAGTTCTCTCGTCTTTACGATCAATTTTATTAATAACTAAAATTACCCTTAATCCATAATCTAGGGCTCTTTTTAACACAAACTTGGTTTGGGATAATGGCCCTTCGGCGGCATCGACTATTAATAGTACCCCATCGGCCATATTTAAAACTCTCTCCACTTCACCGCCAAAATCAGCATGCCCCGGGGTGTCAATAATATTGATCTTGACTCCTTTGTAAAAAACTGAAGTGTTTTTAGATAAAATGGTGATCCCTTTTTCTCTTTCTAAATCATTACTGTCCATAATTCTATCCATGGTCATTTCATCTTGATTATCACGAAAAGAATGAGTCTGTTTCAGTAGAGCGTCCACCAAAGTCGTTTTGCCATGGTCCACATGGGCAATCACCGCCACATTTTTAATATCGCTTGCAATTTGCATCCGTCGATTTTACCATTAAAATACTAACTATGCTTAAGTATATTCGTATTTTGACAATAATACTAGTTTTATCGCTAATTTCCATTTTAATTTATAAATATCGCCGTCAAATCTCTACCCCGCAAAATATCATTGAAAATATAGTTCCGGTACCCACCATTATTGAAAAAAATGGTCTCCCCAATATACATTCGATAAAAACCACTTTTGTTCCTCAAGCTCCGGAAAAAAAATGGGATGAACCCTGGCAGGATGCCTGTGAAGAAGCTGCTCTTTTAACTGTCCATTATTATTACCAAAATCTAAATCCCAATACTGTCACCATTACCAATGATTTGAAAAATCTCTTTAATTTTGAATCTAGTCAAGGCTGGACCAGCGATATTAATGTTTCGCAAATGGCCACATTATCGGCAAAACTATGGGATTACCACTCAATAATTATTGACTATCCCACTGTTAACGATTTTAAAAAATATCTTTCCCAAAATATTCCCATTATTATTCCAGCCAATGGCAAAATTTTATTTTCCGAAAATTCCCACTTCAAAAGTGGTGGTCCTTGGTACCACAATTTAGTAATTTTGGGCTATGATGACACTAAAAATCAATTTACCGTTCACGATGTTGGCACCCAGTTTGGGGCCTATTTCCGTTATTCATACTCTTTATTGATTTCTAGCATTCATGATTTTCCCCAAAGTTTAAAAAAAGAAGATATTAACTCAGGTACCCCTCGAGCTCTAGTTTTGCTAAAATAAACTCATGAAAAAATTAATTCTTCTTTTTTCAGTTATTTTTTTATCAGCCTGTTCGCTTAATTCTTCACTTTCTAATCAACCTACTCCCACTATGACCCCTCAAACTCCAATTACTGCCTCTCCTTCGGCAAAAATTTCTCCTACCACTGATGCCATTATCGGTCTTAAAACCAAAAATGGTCAAATTGTTATTAAATTATATAAAGATCAGACTCCTAATACTGTGGCTACCTTTCTTAAAAAAGTTAACAGTGGTTTTTATAACGGACTAACTTTCCATCGCGTTATCGCCGGTTTTATGGCCCAAGGTGGTGATCCCACTGGCACCGGTACTGGTGGTGGCTCTCAAAAATCCGAATTAAACCAAATTCCTTTTAAACGTGGCAGCCTTGGCTTGGCTCGTACTCCTGCTACCAAAGAAATCAGTAATGACAGCCAATTTTTCATTTGTTTTACTGACGATGGTTGTCAGCATTTGACTGGTGATTACGTTAATTTTGGTGAGGTTATTTCCGGTTTTGATATTTTAGACCAAATTCAACAAGGCGATAAAATTATTGAAATTACCACTAAAACTAAATGAAAAAAATTATCCCTTTAGTTTTAATTTTATTGGCCTTAGGTGCCTATTTTTTCTTTAATTCCAAAAAAGATACTCCTACTATTCCCGATTCTGAAGCCCAATTAATTCTCTATTGGGGTACAGGTTGCCCTCACTGTGAAAAAGTTAAAGAATATATTAAAGAAAAAAACCTTGATTCTAAAATAAAAATTGTTTATAAGGAAGTTTTTAACGATCAAAACAATCAAAAACAACTTGAAGCCACCGTTCAGAAATGTCCGGAAATTGATGCTACAAAAGGTATTGGCGTCCCTCTGGCTTTCGACACCCAAAATAACAAATGTCTTTATGGTGATACCACTATCATCGATTGGCTAAATGCTAAATGATACAATTATTTTGTGTCTAAAAAGTTAAAACATCAGGAATTTCATTTTGGCTTAGGAGTTTTATTTCGTTGGCTAGTTTTCGCTTTGCTTATCTACTTTTCTATTAACTACTTATCAAATAACAACTCAACTACTCATCTATTCAACTATTCAACTAGTAATCTAAATATTCTCGGAGTCAATTCCGAGCCTGTTATAATTAAAGCTACGGCCATTTTTAATGACTATAAAAATCAAGCTGTCAATTTTGTCAATCAACAAATTGTCGATATTAAAAAACAAGTGATCACTGACATTTATCAAAATATTTTAAAAAGTATTGATAATCCCCAAAAATGAATTTAACCGAATTACAGGAAAAATTAGACTCTATTAAAAAAAAGTTAAATTATACCCAATTACTTTTAGATTGTCAGTCGTTACGGCTTTCTTCCCAGGATCCTTCCCTTTGGACTGATCCTCAAAAGGCTTCGCAAATTATGCAGGAACTTTCCGACCTGGAAAAAACAGTCAACAATATTCAGGAATTAGAAAAAGAAATTACTGACCTTCAGGAATTTACGGAAATGCTTTTACTTGAACCCGACGATTCCTTGTCTCAAGAAATGACCCTTCGTCTTAAAAAACTCCAAAAAGATATTGATAGTTTAGAAATGAAAACATTTTTATCTGGAAAATACGACAAAAATTTTGCCTTTTTTTCCATTCATTCTGGTCAAGGCGGGACTGAAGCCATGGATTGGGCGGCCATTTTACAACGAATGTATATGCGTTTTTTTGATCGTCAAAACTGGAAATATGAATTGTTAGACATTACTCCTGGTGACGAAGCCGGGATTAAATCAGTTTATTTTAAAATTAATGCTCCCTATACTTATGGTTATCTCAGGGGTGAAGACGGTGTCCATCGTTTGGTTCGTTTATCGCCTTTTAATGCTGACCAGCTTCGCCAAACCTCTTTTGCCAAAGTTGAAGTTTCACCAGTGATCCAAGACACTAGTGAAATTAATATCCGCCCCGAAGACATCGAATTTGCCGCTTATCGAGCTGGCGGCCATGGCGGTCAGAACGTCAACAAAGTGTCTACTGCCGTCAGAATTGTCCATAAACCCACAGGAATTACTGTCGCCTGTCAAAGCCAGCGCTCTCAAGACCAAAATCGCATGATTGCCATGGAAATGCTAACTTCTAAATTGTGGGCTATTAAACAAGGGGAATTATCCCAAGCTAAAAAAGATCTGAAGGGTGAAAATGTTATTGCCGCTTGGGGTCACCAAATCCGTTCCTATGTCTTACATCCTTACAAAATGGTTAAAGATTTACGCACTCGTTACGAAACTTCCGATACTACGGCAGTTTTAGATGGTGATCTCGAGGCGTTTATTGCTGCCGAATTGAAATTATGAAAAAAATATTTTATATTTCAAGTTTAATATTCACTATAATTATCCTTCTAATTATTATCGTTTTTTTCTTTTCTTTGTTTTATATTTCCCAGAAAACAAAACGTCCTATTACATATTTCCCTCAATTAATTCTAAATGCCATTTCTCAAAACTCAATCCCAGAAAAAGTAAATTTTATGATTTTGGGTTTAGATCCCCGTAATGATTTATTGGAAAAAACTGATACTACTGACACTATTATTTTTTCCCAAGTTAATTTTTCTCAAAATAAAATTCATCTTTTTTCTCTCCCCCGCGATCTTTGGGACTATCCTCTCAACACCAAAATTAATCAAATTTATTCTCTTTCTCTGGCTGAAAATAGTGATCAAGAAAAATTTGATTTTATTTCTCAAAATTATTCCTCAATTTCCGGACAAACTACTGATCGAGTCTTAATATTAACCACCCAAAATCTCAAACAATTAGCCGATATTTTAGGTGGTATTGATGTTTATTTAGAGACTGGTTTTAAGGACGAAAAGTATCCTAATCAAGCCTATATTGATAACCCTAAATCCGGCGCTCCCATTTATATCACTATCGAATTCAAAACTGGCTGGGTTCACCTCGACAGTAGCAATATTACCGAGTTTGTCCGATCCCGTAAAAGTTCCGACACCGCCGCTACAGGCGGCACTGACCTTGGTCGTATTGCCCGTCAACAACAATTAATTAATGGCCTGATTGATAAATTAAGAAGTACTTTGTCTCAAAAACCCCGAATAATTTTTCCCCTCTATAATTTTTGGACAGACCTAGAAACTAATTTTACTGATGCCGATATTCTTAGTTATGCCCTAAAATACGGTCTAAAATTAAAAAATATTCAAATTGAACGTCATCCGGTCAGTGCTGGTGAAGATCCTGAAATCGATTTAATTTATCATCCTAAAAAATTTATTAATACTCAATGGGTTTTTATTCCTCAGGATAAAAACTATCAAGCTTTTCAACAGTATATTTCTAATTCTTTGCTCTCCCTATAAAATCTTTGCTATACTGATTTTATGGAAATTCCAAATCTCAATCCCAATCCTCAAGTTACCTCTCGTCCTGTTTTTAAAATTTCTCTAACAGTTATCTTTCTTCTTCTTATTTTTTCCTTAGCCACGGGCTTTTGGCTGTCTCGTTTAATGCCTTTCTCTAAAAATTCTTCCAATAAGTTAACTTTAGGCCAGCCTCAAAGTATTAGCACGGATACTATTAGTAGTGCTTCCCAAATCCAAATCGATAAACTTTATGGCGATACTAATACTACCTTTAAAGATTCTGCCACTGGAACCATTGAAAAAGGTTCTATAAATGGCGTAGGCACTCATATTTTGAATCGTAGTGGTGGTGCTTCTCAACGAGCGTCCTTAACTTCCTCCGTTGTTGATCTTGACCTATTTATCGGTCGTAAAGTTGAAGTCAAAGGGGAAACTAATTCTTCTCCTAAAACTGCCTGGTTAATGGATGTCGGCAGTGTCAAGGTTCTAGAGTAAATAAAAAATGGAAATTATTTTTGATAAAGTTACTAAAAACTATGGTCCAATCAATGTCTTTCAGGATTTGGACTTAACAATTTCACCAGGCGACTTTATTTTTGTTACCGGGGCTTCCGGTACCGGCAAATCCACTTTAATTAAACTTATTCTTAATCAAATTAAGCCTAGTAGTGGTGACGTCATGATTGATGGCCAGGCCGTCAATCACTTGAAAAATAAAAATGAAATTGATAAAATTCGCCGAAAAATAGGTGTTATTTTTCAAGATTTTCAATTAATTAACGACTTAACTATCGAAGAAAATATTGCCTTAGCCCTAGATATTGTTAATTACCCCGCGGCCAAAATTCCGTCCCGGATTAATGAAGTGATTAAATTAGTTAAATTACAGCATCGTCATTTTTTATTTCCCTCCCAGCTTTCTGGTGGTGAACTTCAACGGGCTTGTCTGGCCCGTGCTCTCAGCATCGAACCAGAAATAATTCTCGCCGACGAACCCACTGGTAACCTTGATCCGGCCAATGCTTGGA
This sequence comes from Candidatus Shapirobacteria bacterium, assembly GCA_041660365.1. GTDB lineage: Bacteria > Patescibacteriota > Microgenomatia > UBA12405 > UBA12405 > UBA12158. The sequence continues at coordinate 14,284 of JBAZWK010000003.1, forward strand.
ATCTAATTAAAATTTTTCAAGAAATAAACGAAAAGTTCAAAACAACTATTCTAATGACTACTCATAACATGGACTTTGTTGATTCTTTAAACAAAAAAGTTATTAAACTTGACAAAATTGAACATGAAAATATTTAAACTGACACTTAACCACATCCGACGCTCGCCCTTTCAAAGCCTAATTGCCTTTGTTACCTTGTTTACCGCTTTTTTTATACTAAATTCTTTTTTGTTGGTCAATCGCGGTCTCAGTACTGTCTTGAAATATTTCGAAACTAAACCGGAAATTACCATTTTTCTTAAAGATAATCTTGATCAAACCACTGTTGAATCCGTTCAAAAAGAATTAGCAACTTATCCAAACATCAAAGAAATTCGCTATATTTCCAAAGAAAATGCCCTTAATATTTATAAAGAAACTAACAAAGACAATCCACTTTTGACCGAAATGGTCACCGCCTCGGTTTTACCCGCTTCTTTTGAAGTTTCTGCCAACAACCCCAAAGTTTTAGAAGTCATTGCTCAGGATTTTTCCGCCAAAAATCAAATTGTTGACGAGATAATTTATCAAAAAGATGTTATCCAATCACTGTTAAATTGGACTTTAATTATTCGTCGCTCTGGTTTGGCTTTAATTACCATTTCTTGTCTAATTTCTTTTGTCATGATTTTTACCTTAATTGGCATGAAAATTAATAATCGGAAAGAAGAAATTAAAATTTCCCGGCTTTTGGGCGCTTCCAAGTTTTATGTTAAAAAACCCTTCATTTTAGAGGCCATGATTTATGGATTTTTAGGCAGTTTTACAGCCTTTTTAAGCAGTTTTCTTTTAATTTATAATTTTCGCCACACCATCAATACCTTTTTCCAGCCGATTATTTTTGTTCCCGAGCTAAGTATCAATGACCTTTTTCTCTTTTTAATCGAAATTTCTGCCGGGGTAACTATCTCTTTTCTGGCTGGTTGGCTTGGGTCTAGACGTTATATCAAATGGTAAAGAAAATATTTTTTCTTTTACTTCTGATTTTATTAACCTTTTTTTCAACCGCAGTTTTGGCGCAAGATTATGAAAACATGTCTGAAACAGAACTGAGTAACTTAAAAGATCAATTGATTAAAAACAGCACCTCTCTTTCTAATCAAATAAAACTAATCAGTATTCAAATCGCCCAAACCCAACAAAAAATTAAAAGCACCACTGCTTCAATCAGTACTTTAAAAAATGATATTGTTGATTTAACCGGTAAAATAGGTAATTTAGATATATCTCTTAATGATCTAACTGCTCAATATATTCAGCAAATTTCCGAAAACTATAAACTTCAAAAAAGAATTCCCGGTTTTATTCAAATTTTTTCCGGGAATTTAAATAATTATTTAGAAAATTATACCTATATTTCCCGGATTCAAAGAAGTAGTCAAGACACTTTACTAAATCTAGAAACTACCCGCACCGATTTGGCTCAAGAAAAAGAGGCTAAAGCCCAAAAGCAAGCTGAATTGGAAACTTTAGAAAAAACCTTAGCTAGTCAGCAAAAAGATTTAACTGCCCAGAATACGATTAAAAATCAACTTCTACAGACAACTCAAAAGCAGCTTAGCGACGTTTTGGCCCAATTAAGCCAGTTAAGAAACTTCTCTTCTGCTTATGGTTCCTCTTGTCTTGATTCTGTCCCCGGCAAAGGCAGTGACGGTAATTTTTATAGTCAGCGCGATCCTCGTTGGTGTAAACAAAGCATCGGTTATTCTTCTGATACCATCGGCGCTGTTGGCTGTTATGTCAGTAGTATTGCTATGACTTTCAAAAAACTAGGCTATGACATCAGTCCTCCGCCTATGCGGCTATTCCCAGTAATTTTCAATATAATTCTGCCTATGCGGCTAATCCTAATCCTCCTTCTGGATACGTTTACCAAAAAGTCTCATATAGTGCTTCTGTAGTTGATGGTGAGCTAAAGGCAGGCCGTTACGTTATCGCTCAGATGTATATGAAAAGCATTTACGGAATGCATTTTGTGGTTATTATCAACGGTTCCAATGGTAACTATAAAATTCACGATCCTTGGTTTGGGGCAGATCAGGATCTTAACAGTCGCTATTCCACCGGCTCAATTATGAGTCTTCGCCTGATCACCAAATAAAAAATCCCCCATCTTTCGACAGGGGATTTACTATTAATCTATTAATCTACTTATCTTTTTAATATCCTCTGGCTAATTTTCTTAAAGCCAAGGCTGATAAAGCGATACCTAAAGCTACGGCTGATCCAATCAATAAATCATTACTTCCTGTATTAGGGCTATTTTTACCACCTACATAAAATGTCGCTGTATCTCTGTCATAAACATTGTTGTTTCTGACTGTGGCTACATTAGTTTGGGCTAAAGAGCTAGAGGTAGCTACTTTGGCTCTTATAGTAAAATTTCTAGTTTCACCGGCACTCAAGGTATCAATCGTCCAAGTAATTTGTCGATTAATTCTATCAATTTCGCTTGGAGCTAAAATAATCTGGTTGACGACGGGGTAATAATCTTTAACTACTAAGTTATTAAGGATATCTTTACCGGTATTTTCCACTAAAATGTTGAAATCCATGACGTCGCCGGCTACAAATATTTTTTGATCTCGACCAATGTTATCGTAAAAATTACTATCATTTATAGGTCTAATTTTTTTATCAATTGAAACTGAATAATCGGTTCCACCTTGTGAGTAAGCATCAGCAAATACTCCGGTAGGAAAAACCAACGCTAACATTAATAAAAATCCTAAAATTATTTTGTTCATGTGTTTGATATTGTAATAACTTATTATTAGAGGATAGTATATCTAAAATATCGCCAAAGTCAAGTTTCTGATATACTTTTCCATATGAACAAGTATCTAATCGACGAACTTTCTGTCTTTTTTCCTTGTTATAACGAAGAAAAAAATATCCCCACTACTGTTTCCAAAGCTATCACAGTCTTAAAAAAAACAGCCAAAAATTGGGAAATTATTCTTGTTAATGATGGCTCTAAAGATAATACGGCCAAAGTTTTAGAAACAATTAAAGCCAAATATCCCCAAAATATCAAAATTGTTACTCACAATCCCAATCGCGGTTATGGCGCTGCCGTTAAAAGCGGTCTTTATAACTCTAAATATCAATGGATTGCCTTTACTGATTCTGACGGTCAATTTGATTTTTCGGAAGTTACTAAATTTATAAAGAAACAGCAGGAAACTAAAGCTGACCTCGTTATTGGCTATTACCTGTCTCGTCAGGTTTCTAAAACAGTAATTTTAACTTCTAAAATTTGGGAAATTATTGTTTTCATCCTATTTGGTCTAAAAGTTACTGATATTGATTGCGCTTTTAAACTTATCAATAAAAAAGTGGTGGACACTATTCCCAAACTTGAGGCCGAAAGGGGAGCTTTTATCACTAGTGAATTTCTAATTCAGGCTAAAAAATCCGGCTTTAAGTTTGCTGAAGTCGGGGTTCATCATTATCCTCGTACCGAAGGTCAAGCCACCGGCCGCCAGCTAAAAGTTATCATAAAAAGTTTTTCCGATTTGTTAAAACTTTGGTATAAAATTAATTTTACCCGTGCTTAAATAATTTTTTACCAAAAACTGGCTCCTAATTCTGATTTAGTTGATAGCATCTTTTTGCCGTCTTTACCATATTTCCGATTACATGGAATTTTTAGGCGACCAAGGTCGTGATGTTTTAATTGTTCGTGATTTCTTGAAAAAAGGCGACCTCTTTTTTATTGGTCCCCAAACCAGCATCGGCAATATGTATCTTGGCCCTTTTTACTATTATTTGATTGCTCCAGCCCTACTTTTAGCCAATTTTAATCCGGTCGGCCCGGCTATTTTCGTGGCTTTGCTTTCTGTCGCCACTGCTTATTTAATTTATTTTGTGGCTAAAAAATGGTTTAATCCAAAAACTGCCTATCTTGCGGCTTTTTTATATGCTGTTTCCCCAACTGCTATTAAATATGGTAATTTTTCCTGGAATCCGAACATTATGCCCTTTTTTGCTCTGCTCTTTATCTACCTTATGACTGAGAAACGCTACCTGTGGGCCTCCGTCGCCTTTGCTATGTGTCTTAATTCTCATTATCTGGCTCTTTTACTTCTCCCCGTCGCTCTTATTATTTGGTTAAAAGATTATTCCAAAAAATCCATCAAACCAACTCTTTTTGCCATCCTAATTTTTATAACTTCTCTTATCCCCCAAATTCTTTTTGATCTTAAACATCAGGGTCAAAATATTAATGCTTTAATAACTTTTTTTTCCCAAAGGGAAACCACCGTTAATCTAAAAGTCTATAAATCTCTACCAATTATTCCCGAACTTTTTAATCAAATTAATACCAGTCTTTTGGCCGGTAAAAATATCACTTTTGGTATTATTATCTCTATTATCCTGTTCTTGGGTTTAATTTATTTGTTATTTAAACATCGCTCCGAAAAGTTTATTTATTGCTTATTGTGGTATTTAATTGGTTTAGTCGGTCTAGGCCTTTATAAGCAACATATTTATGATCACTATTTTGGTTTTTTGTTTCCAGTGCTTTTTATCTTAATGGGCTATCTATTAAGCAAAATTCCTAAACTACTATCTATTCCTCTATTTATCTTCTTAACCTTCTTCTCTCTTCTTCAAAATCCCTTCCGTTGGGCGCCAAATAATCAATTATCAACGACTTCTCAAGTCGCTAACTATATTATTTCCAAATCCGATCATCAAAATTTTAATTATGCCCTGCTTTCAAAAATGGGTTGGGGCTTTTCTTATTATATCTTTGACAATAAAAATTATTTTGATCTTAAAGATAAAATCACTGACCAACTTTTTGTGGTCTGTGTTCCTTTTCAAATTGACTGTCAGCCTATCAATAACCCCGAGTGGGGTGTCGCCGCTTTTGGCTGGGCCAAAATTGATTGGCAAACGGAGGTAAACGGGATAAAAATATATAGATTAGTTCATAATCCCAGTGGCACGAAACAATAAGCTGTTAATTATCATCATTGCGGTTTTTAGTTTAATAATTTGTTTACTTGAACTCAGTAAGGGCTATACCTTCGAGTGGGATCAGGCCGACGACGCCGCCAAAGTTTTTTCTATTATTCAACTCCAAAAACCACTTTTAATTGGTCCTCGTGTCGCGAATGATAATGGTTTTTTTATTGGTCCCTACCATTACTACTTTTTACTGCCTTTTTACTTGCTAACCCGGGGTGACCCTCTTGCTGGCGTTTATGCCCTGCTTTTTGTTAATGTTTTGACGCCAATAATTTACTTTCTTCTTGCTAAAAAAATATTTAATCAAAAAATAGCCCTACTTTCGGCTTTAATCCTTCCACTTTGCCTTGGCAAGATTTGCTGGAATATCATGTATGCCCCTCTAATTTCTATCACCGCTTTTTATATCTGTTATCAGGCCATAAATAAACGCTTTAGTTTTCCCTTAGCTATGCTCTTTGCCGCTTTTGTGGCTAATGTTCATTTAGTTCCGGCCTCATTAACTCCAATTATTATTTTATCTTTTCTTTTGGCTAAAAATAAACCCAAAACTAAAGAAATAATTCTTGGTCTTCTCCTTTTTTGTCTGCCCTTCTTACCTCTGATTATTTTTGATCTTCGGCACAATTTTTTAAATCTCAATAAATTATTACAAATGCTTTTTGGTCATTCTGACCAAAATACCCTAACTTATGGCTATATTTGGCTACGTTCTTTTTGGCGCAGTTTAAATATTATTGGCTTATTCCCAGTCTTACTGGAACGCCTATTTTTCCTTCTAATTTTAATAATTTTTCCCTTCTTTATCACTGGGCGTAAAAATAAAATTTTAGTTATTGTTTGGTTATTGTTACCCTTGGCAGCCTTATCACAATATAAGGGTACTGTTTCCGAATATTATTACGGTATGTTAACTTCTCTTTTACCTTTATTTTTAGCCTATCTTGTTTTTAAATCAAAAAGGCCAATTCTATTTATTGTTCCACTTGTTTTTTTAATATTATTTTCGATCCTTAAAATATCTCAATTACCTAGATCGTTGATTACCCTTAATGACAAAAAGGCTGTTGTTGATTATTTGGTCAATCAAAAAAAAGACCAACCCTTTAATCTTTCCTATGAAACTGGCCTGGGCTTTGATTTTGGCTTTGATTATCTTTTTAATTATCGGGGTAACCCACCCAAAAATGTTGATAATGCCCATCTTTACACACTATTTTTAAACAGTCATTATCCTCCTCAAAGCAATATTGTTTTTCAAAAAAGTATCTATTTATTAGTTAGAAGGTGATTAAGCTATAATAAAATTAATATTTATGAATCAAACTTTATCGATTGTCATTCCCTGTTATAACGAAGAGAATAATCTCAAGAGAGGGGTCCTAGATGAAGTAGCCGACTTTCTTAAAACAGTTGATTTTGAATGGGAAGTTATTATTGCTAATGACGAGTCTACTGACAATAGTTTAAAAATAGCCCAGGACTTTGCTAAAAAACACGATCATTTCAAAGTTTTAGATTTACCCCACGGTGGCAAACCCTCGGCTGTTTGGGGTGGCATTCAAAGCGCCAAATATCCTTTAGTTCTTTTTACAGACATGGATCAGTCCACTCCTCTCCAAGAAATTGAAAAATTATTAGCTTTTTCTGATAAATACGACGTTATTATTGGTTCCCGAGGCAAAGATCGCGATGGTAATTCCTTACTTCGGATACTTATGTCTCGAGCCTTTCTGCTTTTTCGCCGTTTAGTTCTTTTACCAAAAATTATCGACACTCAATGTGGTTTCAAAATGTTTAAAACTGACGTGGCCAAAAAACTTTTTCCAAATCTTCAATTTTTTAAAGATAAATCTGATAAAAAGGGTTGGCGAGTTTCGGCCTTTGATGTCGAACTTCTTTTTATGGCCCAAAAATGGGGCTATCATATAAAAGAAGTCGAAGTTGTTTGGAAAAATGAAGATACTAGTAACACTAAAGGTGATAATAATGCCCGTTTTAAGAAAGAATCTCTCAATATGATTCAAGAAATAATTAGAGTCAAAAGCAATGATTTCAAAGGACTTTATGAACAAAAATCTTAAAAACATCCTTATATTAGGCATAATTTGTTTAATATATTTATCTTCTAGAATCTATCGTCTAGAATCACTGCCTATTTTTGGCGATGAAGCCATTTATATTCGTTGGTCTCAAATCATCAAAAGTGTCGACACTCTCCGCTTTATTCCTCTTACGGATGGTAAAGAACCTCTCTTTATGTGGCTGACTGCTCTTAATTTGAAATTTTTTACCCCTTTAATTGCCGGAAGATTAATTTCTGTTTTTGCCAGTCTGGGTTCTGTTATTGTTCTTTATTTGCTAACTTCCTCTTTTCTGCCTTCCTTAATTTATATTCTATTGCCCTTTACTTTCTTTTTTGACCGCCTCTCTCTGGCTGACAGTCTTTTGTCATTTTTTGGTCTTTTATCACTATATTTAACCTTAAAGTTAGCTAAATATCCCCGTTGGGATTTATCCATAATTCTGGGTGTAGTTTTAGGTTTAGCTTGGCTGACTAAATCCCCAGCTATCTATTTTATAGTCTTAACTTTAGCTACTTTCGTTTTTATCAATCTTAAAAATATTAAAAAAATATATTTTCCCTTATTGTCAGTACTAATTGCTTTTATTATTTATAATCTTTTGCGTCTCGGGCCCCAATTTAGTCAAATTGCCATTCGCAATCAGGATTATATCTGGCCGCTTTCTGAAATTTTAAAACATCCTTTTGATCCCTTAATTCCTCACTTAAAAGATGTTCTTCATCTTTATTCATACTATATTTCCATACCTATACTTTTGTCCCCACTTCTATATTTTATTTTTAGAAAAAAAATAAAGTTTGATTTAAATTTTATAGTTTATTTAGCCTGGTGGATTCTACCCTTAATTGCCAATGCGGCCATGGCAAAAGTTTTTACTGCCCGTTACATTCTTTTTACTCTTCCGCCACTGATTCTTTTATTTTTCTATTTTTTAAAACCTCTTTTTAATAAAAAATATTTTTTAATTTTATTTCTGTTTTTTATTCCCAACTTATGGCGAATTTATCAGATTAGTTTTTATCCCCAAAATCTAAAATTAACTTCTACTGAAAGCGGTTATGTTTCCGGGTGGACTTCGGGCTGGGGGATAAAAGAAGACGCTGATTATTTAATCTCCCGTTCCAAAACGGCTAATATTATTGTTGGTACCGAGGGGGCTTTTGGCACTCTACCGGACGGTTTACAGATCTATACCAATCAGATCCCTTATCTTACCGTTTTTGGTGTTGGTATCGATATTACCCAAATTCCGCCTAAATTAATCGATGCCCAGAATCACGGTGATGAAGTTTACCTACTTTTCAACGCCTCTCGTCTTAAACTTAGTTCTCTTGATATGGCCAAGTTAACTTTAGTCAAAAGCACCTCAAAACCTGACGGCGACAAGCTAGTTCTCTATCGCTTATGAAACGTTTTTTACCATTAATTTTCATTTTCATTTTTGCTTTAATTTATTTTATTCCTAGGTTATTGAACCTTTCTCAAAATATACAATTTCGCTCTGACCAAGCTCTGCATCTTCTTGAAGTTAAACAAATGGTCGATTCCCATCAGCTTCGTTTAATTGGCCCGGCGGTTACTTCCAAAACTTTAAATGGGCGTCAATTCTTTATCGGGTCAACTTATTATTATTTTTTGGCTACTTTAGGCTTAATTTTTAGTTGGTCGCCTTTAAATATTACTTTTGCTCTTATTGTTTTTGAATTTATTTTTTATGCTATTTTTATTAATTATTTGCGTCAACATTTTGGTTATTTCTCCTCAATCCTTGTCGCCCTGGTTGTTTCTTTTTCACCCTATTTAATTTTTCACAGTTTCTTTTTTTGGAATCCTCATTTTTTAATTCCACTTTCTATTTTATTTATAATTTTTCGTAAAAACCCTTATCTTTCGGCCTTTATTTGGGGTCTAGCACTAAGTTTTCACTATTCCGCTATCTTTTGGCTTATACCCTTTATAATTTTTAGATTTAACAACCACCAATTTAAATTTAAAACATTTTTACTTTCAGTTCTTCTTTTTTTATGTGCCAATTTACCCTTCATTTTTTTCGAATTGCGTCACCAATTTTATAATCTCAAAACAATATTATTAATTCTTAGTCATTCTTCCAGTTCTTTTGAGCTTACTCCTCACTACTTTGTTTTTTCATTACTGATTTTTTTAATTTTCTTTTTGCTTTATTTAAGTCAAAAAACACATCTTCCCTTTTATCTATTATTGATGATCTTTCTTTTTTTTAATGATTCGGCTTCCACATTGAATTATCATGGTCTTAATTATCCAACACAACTAAAAATAACCCAATCTATCGCCAATAATTGCCCTATAACCAAATATAATATTGCCAGTACTAACCAAGGTGACACCCGAGCTTATGATTTGCGTTATTTATTAACCATTAATCATTGCTCTCCGGATACTGTTGATAATTATCCCAAGGATCAAACAATATTTTTAATTGCTCCATCCTCACGGCCGCCATTAACAGAAAGCGTTTGGGAAATTTCTTCCTTCAAGCCTTTTAAGGTCAATAAAACAGAAAAATTAAATAATGACTTGTTTCTATATCGCCTCGATAAATCCTGAGGCTTTCATAGTAAAATAAAAGTATGTTAGCCAAATTGATTAAATTAACTAAAAAGCGCTTCTTTTGGCCACTATTGCTAATAGTCCTAGTTGTTCCCACTTTTACTTTTCTTCTTAAACCCGGTCTGTATTGGAATATGCACGACGATATGCAGATGGTCAGACAATTAGAAATGGAAAAATGTCTTAAAGACGGCCAAGTTCCTTGTCGATGGACTCCAGATCTTGGTTATGAATATGGCTATCCTTTATTTAATTTTTATCCCCCTCTGCCCTATATTGTCGGTCAATTTTTCCGCGGTATCGGTTTCACTTTTATGGGTGCGGTCAAATCAAGCACTATCGTTTTAATTATTACCTCCACATTAGCCATGTATTTGTTAGCTAACAGCCTTAGTGGGCCCATTGGTGGCTTTCTGGCGGCTCTATTTTATGCCTATGTCCCGTATCATGCGGTCGATATTTATGTTCGTGGTGCCATGAATGAAGCTTGGGCAACTCTCTTTTTCCCTTTGATTTTTTATTTTTCTAAAAAACTACTTACTTCCAAACTAAATACTATCTATCTACTCCTCTTGTCCCTTTCCTGGACAGGGCTTTTACTCTCCCATAATCCCATGGCCATGACCTTTGTTTTCTTTTTCGCGCCTTGGTGTCTTTATTGGTATCTTAAGGAATATCATCATTTTCAAATTAAGCCAATTTTGTCTCTTTTTGCTTCTGGCCTTTTAGCATTAGCCTTAGCTGCTTTTTTTACCTTACCGGTTCTTTTTGAATCTAAATTAGTTCAAATTGAATCTATGTTTGAAAATTATTATTACTATTCTGTTCATTTTGTCAGTTTTAAACAGTTGTTTTTCAGTAATTTTTGGGGTGATGGCCCTTCAGTTTGGGGTACCTTCGATGGTATGTCCTATGCCCTTGGTTTTCTTCATTGGTTTTTACCCTTACTTATGGCTATTTATTTTATTTACTTTTCTGTTAAAAAGAAAAATTTAAAAGAATCTTTTTTACCTCTGATGATTATTCTTTTAGCTTTTATGGCAACTTTTATGAGCCACGAGCGTTCCACTTTTATTTGGCAGCATTTATCATTTATTCAAAAAATTCAATTTCCTTGGCGTTTTCTTAACCACTCTGCCTTTCTTTTTTCCCTGTCTTTAGCCTTTTTACCTTCACTACTTAAGAAAATTTCTTCTCGAATTTATTCCATTTTAATTCCCATTATTATTTTGGCCCTTATATTATTAAATTATAAATATTTTTTTCCGGTTACCTTTGGCCCTTTGACTGATGCTCAAAAATTTTCCGGCCTAGCTTGGAGCAATCAAACCACCTCCGGCATCTACGATTATTTACCGAAAACTGCCGCCACCGCCCCAAAATCTAAAGCTGCCGAAATTATTGATGCAGTTAGTCCTAGTGATACCCAATATCAACTTCAAAGTTACCAAAAAGGCACGGATTGGTGGTTATTTAATTTAAAAAATGACATGGCTGCTAAATTTACTTTAGCCACCCTTTATTTCCCCAACTTTGAAATTTTAGATAATCAACAAAAGCTTGATTATCAAATTGAGCCAAACTTAGGCCGAATTGTTCTTAATCTAAATCCTGGTCAACATCAAATTTATTTAAAATTTACTGATACTCCTATCCGTCGTTTTAGTAATTATTTATCCTTATTTACCTGGATTTTTATTCTGGTCTATTTTATTAAACACTTATGGAATCTCAAGAAGTTGAAAAAATAAAAACTCAAACTACTACCAATATTCTTTTTTTAACTCTCAGAAATTTTGGGATTCAAGGTATTTCTGCCTTAGGTTTCTTTTTATTGTCAGTGCTTTTAGGTACCGGTGATGTTGGTCTTTTTGCTATTGTCGCTGAATCTATCAGTATCTTAGGTTATTTCTCTGATGTTGGTTTAGCCTCGGCCCTAATTCAACAAAAAGAAGAACCAGATACAGCTTCTCTTCGAACTACCTTTACTATTCAACAAATTTTAGTTTTTATCTGTCTGACTGCTGTGGCTATTTTTTACCCTCACCTCAGTCAATCCAAAGGCTACGGTTCCAAAGAACTTTGGATTATGCTTTCTCTTTGTTTTTCTTTTGTGGTTGCCTCACTTAAAACCTTACCTTCAGTCAAATTAGAACGTCACCTTAATTTTAAATTAATCTCCACTATCGACATCATTGAAAACACTCTTTTTTATCTTATTGCTGTGATTTTCGCCTATTTAGGTTTTGGCGCCTATTCCTACGCCATTGCCACCTTTATCAAAAGTGCAGTTGGCCTAATTGTTATTTATTCTTTTTCACCTTGGCCGATCGGTTTTGCTTTTTCATGGAAAACTACTAAAAAACTATTTTCTTTTGGCATTCCTTACCAACTCAACTCTTTAATTTCCATGGCCAAAGACCGTTTTTCCAATTTATTTGTCGCTGGTATTTTAGGCCGAAGTTCTTTTGGTTTACTCTCCTGGGCTCAAAAAGGCCCTCGGATTCCCCTCAGTTTCATGGATGCTATTATGAGGGTTACTTTTCCCACCTTTTCCCGTCTTCAAGACGAAAAAGAATTTCTTAAAAAGTCTTTAGAAAAAAGTACCTTTTTTATTTCCTTTATCGTTTTTCCCAGTTTAGTCGGTCTCTGTTTTATTGCTCCTGATTTTATTAATTTAATCCCTAAATACGGTAAATGGGCTCCGGCCTTAATTCCTATGTATTTTTATGCCGCTTCCTACGCCATCGCCTCGGTTACCACCCCGATTACTAATGCCTTTAATGCCACTGGAAAAATAAAAATCACCACCAAATTGATGGTTATGTGGACTGTCTTAACCTGGATATTTTTTCCTATTTTAAGTATTAAGTTTGGATATATTGGTACTTCAGTTGCTGCCCTAATTGTTGGTCTGAGTTCTTTTATTGTCTGGCACTTAGCCGACAAGTATTTTCAGGTTAATATCTTTAAAACTATTCTCCACCCTTTAGTTGCTTCCCTTATTATGCTGTCTATTCTCCTCTCGATATCATTTTTATCGCTCAATCCAATACTAGCCATTATTACTAAAGTTGTTTCAGCCCTTTCCATTTATGCTCTTTATCAATACATTTTTAACCGTCGGGAAATGCTATGGTTTTACCAACAACTTCTAAAAATCAAAAAATAATTTTTATAATCATTTTTATTTTCTGCCTGTTTATTCAGGTAATTCCCGTTATTCGCAGTGGCCTAAAATATAACTATGGAATTGGTTTTTGGGGTCCGAATGGTCATGACGCCGTCTGGCATCTAGCATTAATTAATCATATTAATAATCCTCTTAAGATTGCTATTCCCATTTTTTCTGGAGAGTTGCTAAAAAATTATCATCCCTTATTTGATATTCTTATCGCATTTATCTCTAAAATCACTTTTCTCAATTCTTCATTGTGGTTGTTCCAAATTTTTCCCTTAATTTCCACTAGTCTATTTCTTTATTTTAGTTTTAAACTTGGCCAAAAACTAACCAATAAATTTTCCGGTGGCCTAATATTAATGCTTTTAAATACTCTCAATAACTCCCTAGGTTGGATCGTTACTTTTATTCGTTCCGGAAATTTTAGCGGGGAATCTCTCTTTTGGGCTATGCAGTCGCCAAGTAATCAACTAAATCCTCCTTATATGCTCTCGATTTTATTGCTTTTAATTTTAATTTATCTTTTGACTCTCAAGAATCCTAAGAAATTATTTATTTTTATAATCCTTATCTTTTTACCTATTATTAAGATTTACTCGGCTCTTCCTGCCTTTATTATTTTTTCTTTTTACGTTTTAAAAAACAAATCCTATTTATTAACTGAAATTTTAGCTGTTTTTTTTGCCGCTCTCTTGTTTTTACAATACAACTCCGCCTCTGGCTCTCTGATTAAATTTCAACCATTTTGGTTTGTGAACTCTATGATTGAGTCCTCAGATCGTTTTTATTTGCCTCACGTAGCTAATATGCGCTATACCCTTGAATCCAGCGGTAAAATTGGCCCTCGTTTGATTGCCTATTACCTTATCGCCACGGCTATTTTTTTTATAGGCAATTTTGCCTGGCGACTTTTAGCCTTCAAAGAAATATTCAAAAACAAATCTCTGTTACTCTCTATTTTAGTTTGTTCTCTTATTCCACTTCTCTTTATTCAAAACGGCACTAGTTGGAATACAATTCAATTTTTATATTATGCCTTGTTCTTGGCCAATATTCCCTTATCAATTTATCTAAGTAAACACCATAATTTTGCTTATTTAATAATTTTTATTAATCTAATTCCTCTTATTGGTTCTTTACCAAATTATTTAGGTAAAATTCCCCCGACTGCCATTTCTAATTTCGAGATTTCTGCCCTTAATTTTCTAAAACAACAGCCATCGGGCACCGTCCTAACTTATCCCTATGATGCCTATTTAAAAAAATCACTAAATAATACCCCTTTACCGATTTATGCATACGAGACAACATCATACGTTGCTGCCTATGGTGGTCACGAGACTTTTTTGGAAGATGAAATGAATTTAGAAAATTCTGGCTACAATTGGCTTTCTCGTCGTCAGGAATCACTAGATTTTTTCGCTCAAAAAAGTCAATTTATTGACCGCGGCTTTTTAGTCAACAACAAAATTGATTATATTTATCTCACTAAAAATAATTTACCGTTAAACTATTCTTTTTCTTCCCAAATGTATCTCGAAAAAGTTTTTGATAATCCTGAAATTGCCATTTATAAAGTCAAAAGATGATAAACTAAACACACCTATGTCTCAAAACCCAAGTATTTCTGTAGTAATTAACAATCGTAACGAATCTGAAAATTTAAACAAATGTCTTCACTCCATCAAAGATATTGCCGATGAAATTATTATTGTCGACATGCACTCCACTGACAATAGTTTAGAAATTGCCAAAAAATATAACGCTAAAGTTTTTTCCTATCGCCCCATGAAATATGTTGAACCGGCCAGAAATTTTGCCCTTTCCAAAGCCACTGGTAAGTGGATTTTGCTTTTAGATCCCGATGAACACTTAAATAAGACCCTAAAAAGGGAATTAAAAAAAATCTCTCAAAGATCTGATATTGATTATGTCCACATTCCCCGCAAGAATATTATTCTTAGTAAGTGGTTTCGACACTCTAATTGGTGGCCGGATTATTTAATCCGTTTTTTTCGTCGTGGTTATATAACTTGGAATAAAGAAATTCACAGCCAGCCCATTACCAGAGGCAATGGTTTAACCTTACTCGACTCTGAAAAATTAGCCATCCGCCATCATAATTACACTTCTATCTCTCAATTTGTTCATCGGGCCCTTCGCTACAGTAGTATCCAGGCAGAAGAACTCCATAAAAATCAATATAAACTTAAAACCAGTGATTTTCTCTTAAAACCAATTCAGGAATTTAATACTCGATTTTTTGCCAGTCAAGGCTATAAAGATGGTTTACACGGTCTAGTTTTTTCCATCCTCCAAGCTTTTGCCGTGGCCTTAATTTACATTAGGCTTTGGGAGATTGAAGGTGCCTCAGAAAAGATTTTGGCCAAAGATTCCTTTGTTTCTGCTTCTCAAGAGGCTACCTACGAATATTCATATTGGTTTACCAAATATTTTCGTGAAGAATATAGTCCCAACATATTTAAAATTATTCTAATAAAAATTAGATTAGTTTTTGATCGTCTTACTAAAAATTTCTAATGACCAAATCCATTGCCCTCATCATTCTTAATTGGAAACAACCCCAATTGACTTTTGATACCTTAAATTCAATTTTTAAATGCCAAGCTCAGGGATTTACTTATCATATCTTTTTACTTGATAATGGCTCTCCGGATGATTCTCTTGCCCAATTTAAGGCTAAATATAGTAAGAATGATAAAGTTACCATTCTAGAAACAGGGGCTAATTTGGGCTATGCCGGGGGTAATAATTTTGGTCTAAAAAAAGCTTTAAAACAAAAATATGATTATTTTTTGGTTGCCAATAATGACATTTTAGTTGCCCCGGATTTTCTTCAAAAACTTTTTGATGCCAGTCAAAAAAACCCCGATGCCGTTTTGACTCCAAAAATTTATTTTGCCCCGGGCTATGAATTTCATAAAGATCGCTATTCCAAAAAAGAAATTGGTAAAGTTATTTGGGCTGTCGGCAGTCAAATCGATTGGGATAATATCTATGGCTCCAACATTGGTATTGATGAAGTTGATCACGGCCAGTACGATCAAGTTCAACCGCCAATAGATTTTATTAGTGGTTGTTGTTTTTTAATTTCCAGGGAAACTATCAAAAAAATCGGCATTTTCGATGAAAGATACCATTTATATATGGAGGATGCTGATTTAACTCAGCGGGCCAAAATTGCTGGATATAAACTATTACTTGTTCCTGAATCAATCATCTGGCATTGTAATTCTGGCTCTTCTAAACCCGGTTCCTCGCTTCAAGATTATTTTATTACCCGTAATCGTCTTATTTTTGGTTTTAGTTATGCATCGTTCAGAACTAAATTCGCCTTATTTAGAGAATCAATTCGTTTTCTTTTTACTGGTTCACCTTGGCGCAAAAGGGGAGTTAGAGATTTTTATTTAGGCCGTCTGGGTAAAGGCTCTTGGCAATGAAACTAAGTATTATTGTTTTGGCTGGTAACGAAGCTGAACTTATTAAAGATTGTTTAAAATCAGCCTCTTTCGCCGAGGAAATAATTTTAGTTTTAGCCAATTCTACCGACAAAACCAAAAAAGTAGCTCAATCCCTAAAATTACCCCTTAAAATTATCGAAACTACTGATGAATATAATCGAAACTTTTCTAAATGGCGTAATTTAGGCTATCAGGCAGCCTCTGGTGACTGGTTGTTCTATCTTGATGCCGATGAACGAATTACTCCTGACCTTCAAAAAGAAATCTTATCGACTATTAATACTCCTAAACTATTCAACTATTTTGTCATTCCCCGGGCCAACTATTATTTAGGCAAAAGAGTCCACTTTGGCGGATCTTATCCAGATTATGTCAAAAGGCTTTACCATCGGGTAGACTTTTCTGGTTATCAGGGCTATCTTCATGAAGAGCCAATTATTGTTGGAACTTTAGGATATTTAAAAAACGATTTACTACACTACACTCATCGTAATCTCAGCTCTATGCTTCAAAAAACTTTAGTCTGGACTGATATGGAGGCCGAAGCTTTATTTGATAATCATCATCCACCTGTCGTCTGGTGGCGTTTTCCCCGAATGATGCTCACTAAATTTTGGCAAAGACTAATTAAACAGCAAATGTGGCGTGACGGCGTTGTCGGTTGGATTTCTGTAATTTTTGAATGCTTCGATACCTTTATTATTTATGCTAGACTGTGGGAGAAACAAACATATGAGTCTCAGAGCCGCCATCTATGATCCCTATCTCGACACCCTCGGTGGAGGCGAAAGATATTGCCTAACAGTCGGTGAAATTTTACTGAAAAATAATTATCACGTTGATTTATTTTGGTCTGGTAATCAAGACATTATCGCCAAGGCTGAAACTCGTTTTAATCTAAGTCTCCGAGGCATAAAGTGTTTACCTGATATTTTTGGCCTAGCTTCCCAAAAAATTGAATTAATTGATGAAGATAATATAAATTTAATTCATAGTCAAAATTTACCCCACCAAAACTTTCATCAAAAAATAAATAGATTTATTCAAAAATATCAGACACTGTCAAAATATGATTTAGTTTTTTATCTTAGTGACGGCAGTGTTCCCTTTCTCTTCTCGAAAAAGAATTTTCTTCATGTCCAGGTACCCTTTGTTAATCGGGAAAGTGTTAAAGAAAAAATAGTTGATACCTTTAAAAATAGATTTGTTCACCAAGTTATTTGTAATTCCCATTTTACAGCCAAGTTTCTAACCAGATTTCCGGAAAACAAAGTTAAAGTCTTGTATCCACCAATTGATGTTGAAAAATTTTCAGTTTCTGAAAAAAAAGAAAACATCATTCTTTCTGTTGGTCGTTTTGACAACATCCTTAATGCCAAAAAACAGGATACTTTAATTGAAGCTTTTCGAAAAATATTCCAGCAACAACCAAATTTAAATTGGAAATTAATCCTGATGGGGGGCAGCCGAGAAGAACCAAAAAATAATCATTATTTAATTCATCTTCAACATTTGGCTCAAGGCTTACCAATTGAATTTATCATTAATCCCAATTTTGATAAATTAAAAGAAACCTATTCTATAGCAAAAATTTATTGGCACGCCGCAGGCTACGGAGTTGATGAATATCTTCACCCCGAAGAAACTGAGCACTTTGGCATGTCGGTTGTTGAAGCCATGGCTTCCGGCGCTGTCCCTATGGTAGTTACCAAAGGTGGTTTAACTGAAATTGTCACTGATGCTAAAAATGGCTATACCTGGCAGACTCTAGACGAATTGGTGGCCAAAACTCAACTACTTTTAGTCACTCCCAAAGATATCCAGAAACTTTCACTTGAAGCTCAAAATTCTTCTAAATTGTTTTCTAAAGAAAAATTTGCTTCCCAATTATTAGATTTAATTAAATAATGAAAATTTCTGTCATTGTTACCAACTGGAACGGTTTAAATTTGTTAAAAAAATATCTTGAAAAAGTTATTGTTACTTCACCTGAAGCAGATGAAATAATTTTGGCCGATGATTGCTCAGAAGACAACAGCCTGCTTTTTGTTAAAGAATTACAAAAAAAATATTCTAAATTAAAAATAATTGCTCATAAAAAAAACCAAGGTTTTGGTCGAAATACCAATGATGCTGTCCAAAAAGCAAAAGGGGATTTGGTTGTTTTACTTAATAGCGATATTGACCCCCATGTCGACTACATAAAAAATTCTCTGAGACATTTTAACGATCCTAAAGTTCTTGGGGTTGGTTTTGCGGAATTAGGTCATGAAAATTATGGCCGACTTTTTTGGAAAGATGGTTATCTCCAATTTGAACCAGGCACTTCTTCTAAAACCCACATCTCAACATGGATTTCCGGCGGTTCAGCAATTTATCGACGTGACTATTTCTTAAAATTAGGTGGTTTTGATCATGTTTACGAACCTTTTTATTTTGAAGATTTTGATTTTGGTCTTCGCGCCTGGCGTTCTGGATACACACTTTTATGGGAGCCAAAATGTGTTGTCGAACATAAACACGAATCAACTATTTCTAAATTTCCTAAAAAATTTTTAATTTATGTTAAGGAAAGAAATCATCTTATTTCTGTATTACGCAATATTACTGATCCTAAATTACTTTTAGAAAACAAAATTTATTCGTTTTTAAGAATTTTATCTGGACCTAATTATTTAAAAATAATTCTAGCTGCTCATCGCCAACTTAAAAAATATCCGGCTCCAATTTGCGAAAATAAACTGACTGATCAGGATATCTTAAAACTTTTTAAAAAATAGTATGGATCTAAGTATTATTATTGTCACTTGGAATACAGCCGATATTACCCTCAAATGTGTCCAAACCATCAAAAAATTTCTACACAATATTAAATATGAAATTATTGTGGCCGATAACGGTTCAATCGACGATACCGTCGCTAAATTAAAAAAAGAGGGTGGGGTAGTTGTCATTGAAAATAAAGCCAATTTAGGTTTTGGCAAAGGTAATAATATTGCTGCTGCCAAGGCCAAAGGTGATTATTTACTGTTTTTAAATTCTGATATGGAACTTTTGGATAACGGGCTAAAAAATATGTTTGACTATATTAATTCTCACCCTAATATTGGTTTAATCGGTCCCAAATTTCTCAATATCGATCTTTCTGATCAAGGTTCGATCTTTCCTCCCCAAACACTTTCTAATGCCTTTAAAGAGTTTTGGTTAGGTCAGAAGACCTATTCCAAATATGTTCCTCCAAATAAAGAACCAATAGATGTTTTTTCAGTTTCCGGCGGGGCGGTTATGGTCAAAAGATCTCTTTTTGAAAAAATCGGTGGCTGGGATAAAAGATATTTCATGTTTTACGAAGATCTTGAATTGTGCCGTCAGGTCCAAAAGTTAGGCTATAAGGTTTTTTATTATCCTCAATGTTGTCTAATTCACCGTCACGGTGCCAGCGGTAAGTCTCTGGCCAATGCCGCCAACCAATGGCGTCGTCTGATTCCCAGCTCTAAAATTTATCACGGACTTTTCAAACATTATCTTTTATTTTTAATTACCTGGTCTGGACAAAAATGGCAAAAAATAAAACATCTGTTTTTAAAGTAGTCTTGTTTTTCATTTTAATTCTAATCGGAATCGGTGTCAGAATTATTCCGGTAAACAATTTAAAAAATGGCGATATTTTAGTTCATTTGGATTGGTCAAAAACCCTTTACAAGCAGCATTTAAATAATATATATTTCTATCCCAAATGGCTATATGCGCCTCCCTCTCAACCGCCGCTAATGATGCTAGCTTTCTGGACTTCAAGGCATCTCTATGAAAATCGTTACCTTTTATCTGAATTACATAATTCCATCAAAATTCCGCCGGCTTCAGTGATTCTTTGGATTGATAAATACGGCGAGTTTCTCTTATTGCGACTCTGGGCAATATTGGGAGATATCTTGTCTGCCCTATTAGTATATTTCGTAATTAAAAAACATCAAAAGAATTTTAAGATCGCTATCCTGGGATTTGCTTTTATGTTATTCAACCCTTTAAGTATTTTTGAAACAACTTTCTGGGGGCAAAACGATATTATTTCCATATTTTTTACTTATCTGGCTTTTTTAATTATTAAAGACAAAAAAATATCAATATTATCTCCACTTTTATATCTTATTGCCATTCTCATCAAACCAACCTCATTGGTTTTCATCCCTTTTTATATTTTTTATTACTTTAGAAATATAAATTTAAATAGACATAATCTTCTAAGGATTACTTTGTCAGCACTTCTTTGTCTGGCACTGATATATTTTTCATTTAAACCATTTTTAAACCCAAATAATTCACCGATTACTGAAATTTATAATATTGTTACTACCCGAATTACTTCGTCCTCAAAAGGTCTGAGTCGGGCTTCAAATTCAGCATTTAATCTCTATTCTCTGCTGTTTCAGCTCGATAAAACTTATGGAAGTTTTAAAATATTGGGCTTAACTTTAGATTCAATTGGTGTGATATTTTATCTCTTAATAAATGCTGTCAGTATTTTTATTATGTCAAAAAACAAAGGGCAAAATGGTCCCACTAAGTTGTTTTTTATCCTCTTTTTTATTGGACAAGGGGTATTTCTTTTTATGACCGGAATGCTTGAAAGATACTTTTTTCCAGCATTTTTGGCTTCTATTTTATTGATGTTTTTGAATTTTAAACAGTTCGGACTATATATGATTATTCAAAATATTATTTGGTTGCTAAACCTAATCTATTCCTTTTATCAACGTGACGTTGGTTGGATGAGGACATTGTTTGAAGGAAATTCAAATTTACTAATTAGAATTATTTCCCTAATTAGCCTTATAAACTTTATTCTTGTCTTTAAGAAATATTCTGCCACCAAAAGTCAATATTAATGTTATTAAGATATTTTATATTTGTGTAAATTATCCCAGCCATTATTACTATTAATAAAATTCTATAAAAAAGTTTATTTTTAATTTTGAAAATTGACATTAAAATTAAAACAAAAAATATCGCAGATATTCCAATCCGCCACCAATTGGCATAAACTTGAAACGCAAAGACATCGATTATACGGGAAATATTTGCCCCAAGCATTAAAATAGAAATAAAGAAAACGGCCGTCATATTTTTACTTTTTTCTATTCCATCAGTTAAAAATTTTGCTAACAAAATTATAACTAGGGGCCAAAAAGGAAATGTATACCAGCCGTAAGGCTGACTTCCAAAAAAAATATAAACAATTAAATAAGAAAAAACACTTAATATTGTCAGCTTAGTGCCAATATTCTTTATTTTTCTTGTTATAAATCCTAGAAAAACTAGCCAGCCGCTAATTATTGAAACTTCAGGCAAAAATTTGTGTTGAGTTAAACGTTGATTTCTAATTAATTCAATCAAAGAATTAGGTCCAATTCCATAAAAACGGTTATAATTTGAAAATAAAATATTTTTAAAATTCTCCACTCCGTAAACTGATCCATAAATCACAAATAAAAAACTAATCGGTAAACTTATTGCCAGAAAAAATCCCAAATCTTTCCAAAAAATGTCTTTTCCTTTCTTGTAGTTAATTAATAATGTCAGTAAAACAAACAAATAACAGACTACTCCAGTTAGCTTAAACAAAGTTGCTGTTCCGGCAATTAACGCTGTAGCCACTAGCCAATAATCGTTTTTCTTTTTTATATAGAGGCTAATACAAATCATGCACGCCAAAAGACAGGGAATAATTGCGTTTTCAGCCTGTATCATTCTTCCGCTCAGAACCACTAGTGGGGTAGTTGCATAAAGCAGTCCACCAATTACGCCTGTTAAATATCCAAAATTAATCCAACAAAATATTGCCAACAATGCCACCGAAATTGTACTGATAATTATAATTGGTTTACGAATTATATAGCTAGTTGTATCCTCAAAAACTCTGGCTCCCGATAAATAGGCATAGCCGCCGGTAATTAAGCCCAAAAGAGGCGGATGATCCATCCAAGGGTAATTAATTGTTAACGGATCGCCCGTCGAAACAGTTTGAAAAAATCTATCCACATTAACGTATCTCGGTAATGAATTTTTGTAACCTTCTATTCCGGAAATCCCCACTGGCATGCCACTTTCGATTAACGATAAACCCACCCAAGAATAGCTATATTCATCAACTGATTGGCCCGGTATTGGTATTTCGGCGTAATTCTTTTTTCTAACTACTAAAGCCAATATTAATATTCCTAAAAATAGGCAAATTTTGATAAATTTAAAAATATTATTTTTCATTAATTGTATTTTCTGAACAATCAATTGTACTTGTCGGACGAATAATTTGACTTTTCATTTGCTCGGTTAAAATCTTTCCGTCAAGGTAGCAACTAACATTATTTTTATAAATTAAATTTACATCAAAACCAATTATGCGGGCATATTCCTTAAAAAATCCGTCCACTGTTTTATCTGAAAACGCTGATAAGGACAAGGTACTTACGGCTTTTTTACCACTATTACAAAAAATATTAATTTTGACATAATTACCCACTTCTTTAGGGTCGCCCAAAATTTGATATTTGCATAAATCGTTAGTAGTATCTCTAAAAATTGATTTACCAGAAACCATTTCATTCAACTTACTAGTTGTAAAATTCTTTTGAAGTCGGATTTTTAAACCAAAATACATCACCGAAGCAAAAATAAGATAAATAATTCCAAAAGTCAGTAATATTTTATTTCTTCCGAACATAATATATAGTATATATTGAAATGTTAAAAAATATCTACAAAAAATTAACACTCAGTAAAATACTAATTATTGCCTTATTTACAAGATTAATTTCCTGGCCTTGGATATATAACGGTGACGTCACCTGGACCTATTGGTGGGGAAAATTTGCCACCGAGTTTACTTGGCGCGGCTATTACGATTGGTTAAATTTTGGTGGTCACGGTCGTCCCGACCTACCCATGCTAAATATTTACTACCTCTGGACAGTCCGGCAAATATATTTATTTTTTTATAATATATTTTGGTATCTAAATGTCCACATCCCTCTTTTTCCTTCAAAATTTATGCAATGGTATTTTATTGACGGTAACCAGTATCTTATAAAAATTCCTATGATTATTGCGGACATTTTAATCATCTATTTTTGTTACAAATTTACGAAATCTAAAATTATTGCCCTGGTTCTAGCCTTCTACCCTCCCATGATTTACAACAGTGCTGTCTGGGGCAGTGGTGACAGTATCGTAAATCTATTTGCCTTACTTAGTATTTACTATGCTTGGAAAGCCAAATATATTCCTACCGTATTATTTTATCTTTTTTCAGTTCTTTATAAACCTACACTTTTAATTTGGGCACCAATTTTCCTGGTAATTTTGATAAAAAATAAAATAAATCTAAAAAGTCTTTTATTGTCCTTAATTTTTATATTGACATTCTTATATTTTATATGTCAGCCTTTTAATCCCATTGAAATTAACCCACTAGTCTGGTTCCTTCGAACTATGTTAGTTAAGATTCTACCCGGAGTTATGGATCAGGTAACTGCTAATGCGATGAATTTTTGGGGCCTCCTTTATGGCTTAAAACCCAAACTTGATTATTTTTTAATCTTAAATTTTATCAGCGCTAGAAATTTTTCCCTGGTCCTTTTTGGTGCTTTTTACCTTTATCTTATAAAAAAACTCTTTAAAAATTATTCTCCAAAATATTTACTTTTAACCCTGGTTACCGTCTCCCTAACTGCATTTACCTTTATGACCAGGATGCACGAACGTTATTCGTATCCAGCCCTAATTCCACTACTTCTACTTTGTCATTACGATCATCGTTATATTAAATATTTTATTATTCTTTCTTTTACTCATCTCCTAAATGTTTATGCCTCCTGGGGTATTCCCACGATACCATTCTTGTATTCTCTAATAAATAGTGACCTCGTTGTCAGAGTTATTTGTCTAATAAATACCTTGGTAACTTTAAAACTGATTTTCTATAATCCTTCAAAAGGCAGTCAGCCTAAATTAGTGTAAAATGTAGTATCTAAGTCACTTTTATGAAATTTAAACGAGTCTTTATTATCGCCCTAATCATCCGACTCTTATTAGCCCCTCTCTTTTACCATCCCGACATAAAATCCCAAAACTTTCACTTCCAATTTCTCTCACAAGGCCAGTTTAATATTTATCAATATATTTATGATAATAAAAACCACTTACCTTATCGTGATACCTTCAATTATTTGCCTTTAACCTATTTAACTTTTGGTTCTTTGCAAACATTTCAAAAAATTATACTACCACCTGACTTTACTCAATGGTTAAACGATTGGGGAGGCTCTCAATACAGTTATGCCAACTTACCCTATTTTCTCCTGATTCTTAAAATTCCTTATATATTTTTAGATTTGCTGATCGGGTATTTGTTATATAAAATTTCCGCTTCCAAAAAAGTTCTCTATTTTTGGTTATTCAATCCTTTCTCCTTTTACTTAATTTATATTGTTGAAAATTTCGATATCCTTCCGGTATTTTTAACCTTACTTTCCTACTATTTAATTAAATCAAAACCCTCTCTATCCTTCCTAATTTTTGGTTTTGCCATTGCTTTCAAATTTTATCCCTTAATCTTTTTGCCATTTTTCCTTCTCTATCAAAGTAAAAATCTCCTTAAAATGATCAAATATTCAATAATTGCTACAATTCCTACGATTTTGTCAGTTATTCCCTATGCCTCCAGTCCAGCCTTTTGGCAGTCTTTTTTTGGCTCCGGTTTAACGCAAAAAATTATTGAATTAAGGTTTTATCAGATCCCAGTTTTTCCGGTAATTTACCTTATTATTTTATTTTTCTGTTTCTTATCTAAAAAAATTGACTTACCCTTTCAAATATTTTTATTATTCTTACTTTTTATCAGCACTGTCAACTTTCACCCCCAGTGGATACTTTGGTTTCTTCCTTTTGTTTTTCTCTTAAAAAACATTTTTCATCCCCGCTTCTTTTTTACCCTTCTTTTATTAACTATTTTAATTTTGTTATATGTGTTCCTTATTAATGATAACTATTTAACCTGGGGTCATTTAATTCCTATTGATCCGGAGTTTTTATTAATAAGTTCCCCCTACGAAGTCATCAAAAATCATTTCGGCATAAATCCTCAACTAATTCAAAACTATGTAAAATTATCCATTGCTTTTGTTTCTTTTCTGTCTGCAATTATCTATGAAAAAAACTCTTCTCGTCATTTGTCTTAGTATATTATTATTACTGTTTTTTTTAGTAATACTCCCGAGCTTTACTATTCGAAAACGTCAGGGAACTTCCCTTGGCAACGGTAATCTCCAAATGTCCTTTATCAAAAACAAACCTATTAATTTTTCCTTTATTTCGGACAAATCTAATCTCCAAAGTCTTAGCATCGACATGAAAAATCCAGCTATCTTAAATAATTCCAAAATAAACTTTAAAATAAGTGGACCAAACTCTCAAAGAGAAATTGTCTTTTATGGTAATAATATTGGCGATCCTTCCTCTGTTCCGTTAAAATTTGACTCATTTTCTGATCCAGCTTCCACCACCTATCAAGTTTCATTATCTACCGATAATGTTGACCCTCAATCTCTATATTTTATTACCAATCAAGATTATCAACCACTCTTCAATAGTTATTATCTTCAATCAGACCTCAAAACTAATCTCAAAACTAATTTTAACCGCCAATTAAATCTTTTCCATCAACGAAATCTAATACTTAATGTAATTTACATTACCTTAATTGTTTATCTAATATTAGCTCTCTAGTGGTATAAAATATGTAAGAATCAAATGAAAATTAAAAACTTTATTCTAGTTCTTATTATCCTATTTGCTGGATTTGTTCGACTCTACAAAATAACTACTCTTCCACCTTCTTTGTATTACGATGAAGTCGATGCCGGCTACCAGGCCATGATATTCAATCAAAATCAGACGGATTATTACGGGAATAAATTTCCAATTCATTTTCACTCTTTTGGTGATTTTCGAACTTCCTTACAGATTTATTCTATTGCTCTGACTCAAAAATTAACCCATAACTTAGATCTTTCTGTCCGTTTACCCTCGGCCGTATTCGGTATTTTATCTGTTATTGTCCTATTTTTAATAACTGAATCCTTAATTCCCAGTTTTCTTTTAGCCGTTTCTCCTTGGGCAATCCACTATAGTCGGATTGGTTTTGAAGTTTCCGGAATGCTTTTGTGTCTTCTCTTGGGTATTTATTTTTGGCAAAAATATATCCGAAATAACAAAAAAAACATCTATTTATATCTCAGTGCTCTGTTTTATTGCCTTTCACCTTATTTTTATAGTACTGCCAAACTATTTATTGTTATTATTGCCCTTTTAATGGCCATAATTTGGCGCCAGACCATTTTAAAGTTGGGTATCAAAAAACTAATTTTACCCCTTATTTTTGCCACTCTTCTTTTAGTTCCCATGGCCAAAGACACTATAAACGGTAAAGCCGGCTATCGTTTTTCCTACATTGGCATTCTAACCATACCACACCGGGAACAAGCTGTTGACACCCTGCGTTATCAAGACGCTTCAATTGATCATCCTAATGAAATTGGCATCCGCACCACTCTAATTTCCTCCCTTCTTCACAACAAATATCAACAAATTGCTGAGAAATTTGTTTCTAATTACATCACTTCTTTTTCTTCAAATTTTCTGTTTTTAGAAGGGGATAACAATGCCCGACACGGTTTTGGTGGTCATGGCTTATTGTATTTAATTGATCTTATCTTTTTTAGCATTGGTTTATTTTCCTATTTTTCTAAAAACCCCAAAAACAAACTCTCTGCTTTGTTTTTTTGGCTTTTTCTATTTTCTCCAATTCCTTATGCCTTAACCCGTGATTCTATCGGTCCTCACGCCACTAGATTGATTTTAATGTTACCTTCAATAATCTATTTTTGCTATTTAGGCATCAAATACATTCTGTCAAAATATCCCAAATCAATTTACTTAATTGTCCTATTATATGGACTTTCTTTTCTAAATTTTTGGCATTACTATTATTATCATTACCCCCAAGAATCAGCTGCTGTTTGGAATACAGGCATGAAAGAGGCAGTTATCGATACTAATATTTACCCCAATGATGATTTAGTTTTTTCCGATTCCTACCTCTCATTTGTTTCCTTTTTTCTTTTTTATCATCCCTATACTTTTAATTCTCAAGATTCCTTGAGTAATCACTTAAGCCAAATCAGTAATTCCTCGTTTTCTGGCCAGGTAATTGACAATAAATATTTTTTTGGCCATGTAAATTGGACTAATCTTTCAAACTTTCCCCACGACACCGTTTATATTATTCCTGCTTCAGAATACAAAATAAACTCTTTCCCTGGTTATCAAATAATAAAACATATTGACAAAAAATATGAAACTCAGGAAGGGTTTTATATTATAAAAAATCAATGAAAAACAAAATTATCTATCTAATTTTATTTCTCATCAGTCTTCTCTCTGTTTGGCGGCTTTTTCAAGTCGGCTATCCTTCAATGCAAGATGATATGCAGATTTTTCGTTTAGAGCAATTTGATCAATGCCTCAAAGACGGCCAAATTCCCTGCCGTTATATTGCTGATGGGGGATTAGGCTATGGCTACCCACTCTATAACTTTTACTCACCATTACCCTATTCTGTCGCGGAAATCTTTCACCTTCTCGGTTTTTCTTTCATTAACTCTATAAAAATTTCCCTTATTTTGCCTGCTTTTATTCGTACCTTTGGCATGTATTTCCTAGCCACGGCTTTTTTTGGTTCCGGCGGCGGAATCTTAAGTACTGTCCTTTTCGCCTTTGCCCCTTATCAAGCACTTAACACCTTTGTTAGAGGGGCTATTGCCGAAAATTGGGCGTTATCTCTACTGCCATTTATTTTTTGGTCTCTCTATAAACGCCACAATAAATTATCAATCACCTTTTTAATTGCCCTTTTTCTCAGCCATAATTTAACTATAATTTATGCCTTACCTCTATTATTAATTTTTTCCATATTTACCAAAAATTTCAAATATTCTCTTCGAAGTCTTTTTTGGTCATTTTGTATCACCAGTTTTTTTGTTTTGCCTGCCTTTTTTGAAAAGAATCTCACTACTGTCAATACCATGACTCAGGGGTATTTCAGTTATGTTATTCATTTCACCACTCTTAAAGAATTATTTGTTTCTAACTTTTGGGGTTACGCCGGCTCTATGTGGGGGCCCATAGACGGTCTTTCCTTTAACATTGGACTCTTTCAGTGGCTTATTCCTAGCATAATTTTTATCTATTACTTTATTCATAAAAATTTAAAAAACCGTCGCTTAATTATTGCCTTATATTTAATTGCTGTTTTGGCACTATTTTTAACTCATTCCAAATCCACCTTTATTTGGCAGCTATTGCCCTTTATGGCCTATTTTCAATTTCCTTGGCGTTTTTTAGCCCCGGTAATTTTTTGTTTTAGTTTTATTGGCGGGGGACTAGTTCAAACAATTTCTGCCAAATATAAAAAATTAGTTCTAGTTGCGTTAAGTTTTATGATTATTTTTATAAATTTACCCTATTTTCAGGAAGATATCTGGTATCCAAATCTCACCGATTCTCAAAAACTAACTCCTGCGGAAATTACTCGTCAAAGCGGCGCCGGCTTAATGGATTATTGGCCAAAATACGGCAAAAACTTTCCCACTACTTTTGCCCCTTCCGGACCTATTATTGTTTCCGGCCAAGTTAGCCTAGATAACTTTTCTAAAAATAGTCGTCAAGTTAAATTGAATCTTTTGGTTATTACCCCTATGGCCACTCTTAACCTGCCTGTTGTTTATTTCCCTAATTGGGAACTATTCGTTGATAATCAAAAAACAACTTATCAAATAGAGCCAAAGCTTGGGTTAATTCAAATCAGCTTAGCTCAGGGTCAACATCAAATCTTGCTGAATTTTGTTAACACTCCTCTCCGAACTATCGCCAACAGCCTTAGCCTTTTAACCCTACTGAGCTTTATAATATTTATAATCCGTGAAAAACGTTCATAAATACATTTTTGTCATTATTATTGCTTTAGCCATTTTTTTTCGTTTTTGGCACCTCTCAAACCTACCTAGCGGTCTAAATTGGGACGAAATTTCCCACGGATACAATGCCTATTCGCTTTTAAAAACTGGTCAAGATCAATGGAGCCAATCCTGGCCAATTTTTAATTTTCGGGCTTATGGCGACTATCCCACCACCGCCAATCTCTATTTCACCATGCCCTTCATTGCCCTTTTTGGACTCAATGCCTTTGCCATTCGTTTTCCGGCGGCTATTTTTGGCCTTCTCTTTGTCGTTTTTAATTATTTTCTGGCTAAATTAATTTTTAAAAATGAAAAATTAGCCCTGTTTAATATGTTTTTAGCGGCGCTTTCCCCTTGGGCTTTGTTTCCCTCTCGGGGTGTTTTTCAGTCAAATCTAGCCCAATTTTTCTTTATTGCCGGTATCTTCTATTTTTATAAATCACTTTTAAAAAATAATTATGCCTATCTTTCGGCTTTATTTTTTGGTATTTCTTTATATTCCTATCACAATACACGCATTGCTGTGCCGCTATTAATTGGCTTTTTTGTCATTTATTATTGGCGCCAATTAAAAAATAAAACCCATTTATTTGCCTTAATTATTTTTCTTTTTTTTGCAATTCCTAATCTATTAAATTTATTTTCCCCAGAATCGCAGGCCAGAAATCGTTGGGTGGGCATTATTAATCCCACCTCAATTAATTTAATTAACGAAAGCCGCCGTCTGTATACTGGCCCCGCTTTTCTTAACCGCTTCTTTAACAATAAGGTCACTTATTTTGGTAAACAAATTGCTATAAACTATGTTGACCTGTTTAATCCCTTACCTCTATTTTTTCAAGGTTCCCAAAACTATCAATTTAATCCGCCGTCTACCGGTCTACTTTTTATTATTCTTTTGCCCCTCTTTTATCTAGGTCTCTTTCGTCTTCGGCAATTTTTTATTCCTTTTTTAATTGCCTTACTTCCGGCCGCATTAACTGTTGGTGATTTTCCCTCAATTCGGGCTACTATTGCCTTACCTTTTTATTTTTTGGCCATTAGTTATGGTATTTCTTATATCAAGAATATCAAACTATTTTATTTAATTATTTTTATTTTTCTCATCGAATTTGGTTTGTATTGGCAAAAATATCTTCAATACAATGTCAACTATTCCCAAAATTGGCAGTATGCTTACCAAGAAATGGTTACTAAATTAAAAACTGATTATTCTCAGTACCAGCATATTTTTATCACTAAAAAATATGGTGAAGCTCACGAATTTGTTTTATTTTACTGGCCATGGGATCCTAAAAGTTACCAAAATGATCCTCAAAAAAAGTGGGATTTTCATGCCGATTGGTACTGGGTTAATGCTTTTGATAAATTCACCTTTGTCAACGACTGGGAAATTGCTTCATTAAAATTATCCAAAAATTCGCTTTTGATTACTTCACCGCAAAATTATCCCCAAAATAATGCTAAATTAATTGACAGTGTGCCTTTTTTAAACGGGCAAACGGCCTTTGATTTTGTCAGCTATGACTAAAGAAAAATTTTTTCTA
>JBAZWK010000004.1:0-40716 GCA_041660365.1 Candidatus Shapirobacteria bacterium
GAATTGTTGGAATTACTGTTGAAATTGGCGTTACTGTTGGTACTGGGGTCATGGTTGGTGTCGGGGAAGGGGACCAATCCCAATTTACATTCACCCCAATCTGAATTTGGTGTTCATCACTGGCCCCATTTTCATCTGTGGCCCTAACTTTTAAAGTATGAGGTCCATCATTCATATTTATCATCCCCTCAAAAGGTCTAGCATCCCAAGTTTTCACACTGTTACTGTCCACCCATAATTCCACTTTAACAATCTTTTTTAAAGAAGAAGTATTAATTTTAATATCAACATTGTTATTTTGAGTCGAGTGGTCACCCGGCTGATCAAAAGTCACCCCCACTGTTCCGTCTGTCCGGCAATAACTTTGTGGCGGGGCATAAATATCTTTATTAGTTTGCTGGTTTATCCAAGCATCGATTCCTTCCTGCCAACGGTTTCGACCATCAGTACTCACCGGATCGTCTTCTTTAAAATTAAAATATTCTTTGGAATTGTAATTACCATTTGACACATCTTCTGGTGTCGCTAAACCAACCTTATCTTTACAAATTTTCAGCATTAAGTGAATCGGATCTGAAGTATTAGTTTGGGTACCATCAATAAAATATTCCGTTTTACTAGGAAAATTATCATGAACCCCATAACCGGAAACTTTATCCACTGAAATGTTAACAATTTTGTCCGGAATTGGAAAATCCTGCTTGTCCCGTTTTGGCAAAGCATACAACATAATCTGTCGCCAAATTGGAGCTGCCCCGGATACCCCTGAAGCGATTGCCCCCATAGGACTATTATTGTTATTTCCCACCCACACCGTCACTAATAAATTTGGCGTCCAGCCAATTGTCCAATTATCTTTTTTATCATTGGTCGTTCCAGTTTTTACCGCCACTTGATAATTGGGAATTATTAAACTATTGACCGCGCCAAAAGTTAAAGTCCTGGCCGAATTATCGGATAAAATATTAGAAATGATAAATGACTCTTGAGGACTCATTACTTTTTGTCCTATTGTCGGATTAAATTCTTCCAAAACCCGACCACTACTGTCTTCCACTTTCAAAATTCCTACAGCGTCTACCTTGGTGCCACCATTAGCAAAAGCACTGTATGCCGAAGACAAATCAATCATTTTTACGCCAGCGCCTCCCAAGGTCACTGCAAAACCATACTTTTGCATATTTTCCACCGTCGGTTCCAAATTAGAAATACCCATATCATAGGCTTGTTGTAACATATTACTCACCCCTACCCGGGCTAACATTTTTACCGCCACTGTATTAATAGAATTACCCAAAGCATCCCTTAAACTCATCGGTCCTAAAAATTTGCCGGTATAATTTTTTGGACTATAATCGGGCTGCCCCGCAATCGGTAACGACACTGGGGTATCCATCACCATCGTCGCCGCAGTGTAACCTTTTCGTAGTGCCATCAAATAAGTGATCGGTTTAATCGCTGAACCCGGTTGTCTTAAAGCTTGGGTCACTACATTAAATTGACCGTCAGTAGCCGTACTACCATAACCTCTTGATCCCACCATGGCCAAAACCTCGCCATCCCGGGGATCCAACACCACCGCCGCTCCATTACTAATTGCTAATTTTTCCGATTTATCCACCTGATCACCCACAATTTTTTGAACTTGATTCTGTAAATCCAAATCCAAAGTAGTGGTCACTTTAAGACCCCCGCCATTAGCCACTTCTTCCCCATATTTTTGCGCCAGCAAGTCTTTTATCCAAAACACAAAATGAGGCGCCGATAAAGTTGTCGCATTCTCGTTAAACTTATAATTTTTCACTTCCTCCATCGTCATTGTTTTGGTCTCTGCATCAATATAACCATCTTCCACCATCCGGGTTAACACGTGATCAGTCCTGTCAATATAAGCCGTCGGCGTGGTGGAAAAAGGGGAATAAACATTAGGTCTTTGCGGTAAACCAGCCAAAATAGCCGATTCAGCTAAATCCAAATCTTTCACTGGCTTATTAAAATACTGTTCCGCTGCCGAACCCACCCCCCAAGAAATTCCCCCATATGGAGCTTCATTTAAATACATGGTCAAAATTTCATCCTTGCTATATTTAGCTTCAATTTGAATTGCCAAAATAAACTCTTTTATTTTCCGGGTTACTGTCACATCAGAATTTAATAATACA
Organism: Candidatus Shapirobacteria bacterium; assembly: GCA_041660365.1. Classification (GTDB taxonomy): domain Bacteria; phylum Patescibacteriota; class Microgenomatia; order UBA12405; family UBA12405; genus UBA12158. The sequence continues at coordinate 2,163 of JBAZWK010000004.1, forward strand.
TTTTTTACCAATTGTTGGGTTAAAGTTGAGCCTCCGGTCAATTTGTGAAAATAAAAAATATTTTTGATAATTCTTAAAGGTGCTAAAGGATCAAAACCTTGATGAGTATAAAACTCCTTATCCTCCACCGACACGGTCGCTTTTTTTAAAGTTTCAGGAATATCGCTACTGGCCACCGGCTCTCTTTTTTGATCATTATATAAATCATACAAAAGTTGACCGTTTCGATCATAGATTTTTGAAGCATAACCATCCCGGCGAACCACCTTAGTTGGACTTGGTAAATCTTTGGAATACCACACAAAAAGCCCGACAGTCAGGACTAAACAAACTCCAAAAATAATCAAAAACCACCTAAAAAATCGATACCAGAATCTTTTACTTTTTAAAAAAGCTAATGAAATCTTTCTTTTTTGAAAAAGTTTTAGTTTCCACCAATTTTTCACCCGTTGAAAAAATTCTTTCATTTTATTATTACTGCCAAAAAGGGAATCATGCCCGATAATAATAATGCCAATGTTGCCAGACCTAGAAACACATTTCTTAAGGTTTTTTTGCTTAGTTTTTTTCCAAAAATCCTCATGGATTAATGATAACATAAGCCATGAGTCTCCGCCTTCCCGGCATCGGCCCCCAAACCGAAATTAAACTTCAAAAACTAGGCATTCTTTCCCCCAGGGATTTACTTTATCATTTTCCCTCTCGCTATATAGATTTTTCCCATTTTACGGCTATTTCACAAATAAGACCAGACGTAAATATCACTGTTTCCGGTCAAATTATTCATCTTCAAAATATTTTCACCCGCTCTCATAAAAATTTTCAAAAAATAATCATTAAAGACTCGACTGGCCAAGTTGAATTGCTTTGGTTTAACCAGCCTTATTTAATTAAAAATTTTAAATTGGGGGATACCTGGGCTTTTGCCGGTACCGCCACCCTTTATAAAAATAAACTGACTATTTTTTCGCCTGAATATGGTCAATTTAATACTGGGAAAATTATCCCTGTCTACCCAGAAACCAAAGGCCTTGGCAGCCGTTGGTTTCGTAAAAATATTAGTTTAAATCTCAATACTTTTTTAAAAGAAAGTGTCGAAACCTTACCCCAAAATATTTTAACTCAATATAAATTGTTACCTATTTTACCGTCTTTATCCCAAATTCATTTTCCCCAAAACGCCACCATGCTTTTTCAAAGCCGCACCCGCCTGGCCATTGACGAAATTCTCTCCCTTCAAAGCCTTTCCTATCTTCAAAGACAAGCTTTTTTAAATTTAAAACCTAAATTTGTTTTAAAAAACTACTCCACTACTCAGCTAATCAATTCTTTACCCTTTAAATTAACCGATTCTCAAATTCAAGCCTGGCAGGAAATCAAAGCCGATCTCTTATCTCCAAACAAAGTCACCAATCGTCTTCTTTGTGGTGATGTTGGCTCAGGAAAAACTATTGTTGCCCTACTTTCGGCTTATTTAACTTCTCTCAATCAACACCAAACTTTAATCTTAGCCCCCACCGAAATTTTGGCCCAGCAACATTTTCAAACTTTTCAAAAATATTTACCGAAATTTCCCCTTTATCTTTTAACCGCCCATTCCAAAATCCCCGCTAAAATCCCCAAAAATGCCATCATTGTTGCCACCCACGCCGCTATTTTTCAAAAAGACAAATTTTTGAAAGGCAGCGCTTTGTTAATTATTGACGAACAGCACAAATTTGGTGTTAAACAACGCTCTTTTTTAAATTCAGATCACCCCATTCACACTTTAAGCCTGACCGCCACTCCTATTCCCCGCACCATTTCTTTAACCCTCTTAGGCAACCTTGACATTTCTTTTCTCAAAAATCCACCTAAAAACCGGCAAAAAATCAAAACATTTTTAGTTCCCAATCCTAAAATTACCGCCTGCTATCAATGGTTAGAAGAGCAAATTAAAACCCAAAAAACCCAAGCTTTTATTGTCTGTCCTTTTATTGAAGAATCGGAAAGCGCCGTGACCATCAAATCTGCCAAAAAAGAATTTGATAATCTCCAAAAAGTTTGTCCTAAACTAAATTTAGCCTTAATTCACGGTAAAACTGAATCAAAAGCTCGGGCTAAAATTTTAGCCGACTTTGCCCAGAATAAAATCAACATTTTAGTTACCACCCCCATTATTGAAGTTGGCATCGATTATCCCAATGCTACTACCATTATTATTCAATCAGCCGATCGCTTTGGTCTGTCTCAACTTCACCAACTTCGCGGCCGGGTGGGAAGGGGAGAACAACAAAGTTATTGTTATTTCTTTACTGAAAATCAAAATGAAACGGCCCTAAAACGTTTGGAATACCTTAGTAAGACGAACGACGGCTTTAAAATTGCCGAATTTGATTTAAAAACTCGTGGTCCAGGGGAAACTTTTTCCACTCTCCAACACGGTTTTCCTTCATTAAAAATTGCCGATCTTTCGGATGTAAAGTTAATTGAACTCTCTCAAAAAATTCTCCAAACTATCATCAGCAAATCTCCCGATTTCGATTTAAAAAAATTAATTCAAAATCAAAACTACGACCAACAAATTGCTACACATTTAAATTAAAATTATGCTTTTTTTTAATTCGTAATTCGTAATTAGTAATTCGTAATTTAAATTAACGGTTTTTGCTGTATAATATCCCCATGACCGCACTACCTAAACATTGGCCGTCGAGCCGCCGCCAAGGCCGCCGTCGCGCCGCTACCCAAGCTCCAAAATTGTCTCAAGTCACTACTTGTAAAAATTGTGGACAGCCAAAAATCCCCGGTTTTGTCTGCAAAAACTGTCACCAGTGAAAAGTAAAAACGATCCTCGGCATCAAAAAAGAATTAAAAATATCCAAGCCCTCTTCGCCTGGAGTCTGATTCCCGCCTCTATCGATGAATCAATAATTGAAATTATTCCCAAAGTTCCAGAAATTGATCAATTAATTTCTGTCGCCGCCCCCAAATGGCCTATCGACCAAATCAATAAAATCGAGTTAGCTATTCTGCGTTATGCCGTCTGGGAATTACAAAATCAAAGCGAAATACCGGAAAAAGTCGTTATCGATGAAGCCATTGAAATTGCTAAAGAATACGGCGATACTAATTCAGCCTCATTTATCAATGCCGTTCTCGGCTTTATCTTAAAAAAACAACATGACCAAAATTGACGACCTTCAAAAAAAAATTGATTATCACTTTCAGGATCCCCAGAAATTAACTTTAGCCCTCACCCACCGCTCTTTTTTAAATGAAAATCGTCAACTTAAAGCCAGCAATGAACGTTATGAATTCTTAGGCGACGCCATTTTAGAATACTGGTCCTCTCAAAAATTATTCACCCTTTTTCCAGAATTTGACGAAGGTCAAATGACCAATCTTCGCAGCTTAATCGTCTGTACTCAAAATTTAGCCGAAGTTGGGGCAAAATTTAAATTAGGGGATTATATTCTCTTAAGCCACGGCGAAGAAAAACACGGCGGCCGCGACAATATCTCTCTTCTGGCCGACACTTTCGAAAGCCTTATTGGCGCTATTCAGCTTGATTCCGGTTACGAGGCGGTAGATCAATTTCTAAACAAATTTTTAAATGAAAGTATTGCCACTTTATCTCAAAAAAATATTTACAAAGATCCTAAAAGCCTTTTTCAAGAAATTGCCCAATCTCAACAGGGGATTACCCCTCATTACGAAATTCTTTCTGAAAACGGTCCTGATCATCAAAAAATCTTTGAAGTTGGTGTCTATCTTGATAAAGAACTTATTGCCAAAGGTTCGGGTAATTCTAAACAAAAAGCCGAAGAGGACGCCGCTCTCAAAGCCACCGAAATTCTTAACAAGTAGTTTTTTGTTTTTTCGGCTTTAGAATTTAGGATTTTTTTGTTTTTTTCTGTTATAATTCCATCCATGCTTAAAATCAAATTAAAACCAAATGGTAAAGTCCACCAACGTTCTTTCCGAATCATCGTGGCCCCTGACCGCAGTAAAGTTAACGGTAATTTTGTTGATGATTTAGGTTTCTACACCCCCAACACCAAAACTCTTCAAATTGATCAAGAAAAATTGGCCAAATGGGTTAAAAATGGAGCTCAAATCACCGAAGGTGTCGACAAGCTCTTAAACCCTGACAAATATCCCCGAAAAAAGAAAAACAAAGTGGTTGAAAAAACCGAAAAAGCCGTTGAAACAAAAGCTGAAGAAAAAATAGTTGAAACCAAAACTGAAGAAACAAATCAAAACCCCTCTGTGGCAGAAGCCACATCTCCCCTTGACAAGGAAGACACAGAAAAACAAGAAGTTGCTGAAGTTAAAACTGAAACCGAAGAAAGTAAATAATATGACCGATATCAAAAACGCCGCTGAATATATTATCAAAGCTGTCGTTACCGACGACAAAGACATAGAAATCAGTACTCGAGAAGAAAATGGTCTGATTATTCTCGAAGTCTCTGCTCCCGCCGAAGTTGTTGGTCAAATCATCGGTAAAGAAGGTAAAATCATTAAGTCAATTCGAACTCTCTTGAATCTCGCCTTCCCACAGACCCGCTATTTACTTCAAATTAAGGAGTAAGAAAAGGATCGTTTCGATTGTATTTCACAAAAACTGCATTACTATCACCCGTTCCCACATTCGCCAAACTATAATCCTTAATTGTCGTCAATAAATCCAATTCATTCTGACTCGGAGTTAAATCTGCCAAACTTAGATTTTCCAATTTTAAATTGGAAATATCTTTTAAATAATAAGCTGAAATGCTTAATTTAATAGTGGCACCAATATTATTAGAACTCATTTTAAAATCGTCAATCGACATTAAAGGCAAACTTCTTTCAATAGCTCTAACTAAATCTAAATATCTGGTCGGATCACCAATTAAAGTCACCTGTACTGGAATCTTGTCATAATTAGCGTTAGCATTAACTTTGTCACTGTCAACTTTAATATCACCCAAACTTACCGAGAAATCGTCAATGGCATAACCTACCCCTGCCGCCACACTCTGAACTATTTTTACCAACAAATAAGCACTTTTTTCGGGTAATAATCCGGCCGCCAAACTTGTCGCATTGTTCTGCATTTCTTCCTGATTAACTGTTTCCAAATATTTTCTTTTTTGATTAGTTTCCGTTATTTTTTTGTTAACTTCATTAATCTTAGTAATTTTTGCTGAAATTTCCCCAAATTTAGGCAAAATAATCAAACCTACACTAATTATCAATAAAATCAACAAAGCAAAAGGTTGTAACCACAACAAAAAGATACTAGTATCTAAACCAAAAATTTGATCTGGTAAAACTTGTTTTTCTTTCATTTTAGATAAAGCTCCATTTTAATTGACCAATTTTCTCCGTCCTGATCAGCGCTACTAATTATAGTTTTGCTTACCCCGTCAACCTTGCCCAGGTTAATTTCTTCTACTTTATTTTCAATACTATCAACATTGTTTTTACCTGTAGTTTGAGTTGTCACTGTAAACTGGTTTTTACCCTCTAAAACAAAATCTGTCACTTTAACTTCACTACCAAATAAAGAGTTAATTTTTTCAAAAGCAGTTGAATACTCAAAACGATTTTTTAGCACTTCTCCTAAAACTTTAGCCCGATACTTTAATAATTGTCCTGTCACAATGTCCGAAGATAAACTTTGTAATCCATTCAAAGCTTGCTTATATTTGGTATTTTGTAAATTTAAAACAAAAGTACTGCCAAAATATAACACAACCACTAGTATCACTATCGCGAACCACAATATTCCCACGAGCGACATATAATAATGAAGTGTTTTTTGTAACTTCATTTTAGCCGCCTGAAATTTAGCTTGACTTGGCAATAAATTTAAATTAGAAGTGTCGCCTTTTTTCATATTAAAGACCTCATGGCTAAACCAGCCGCCATCGAAAAACGATAACCATCGGTCGCTAAATCAATTGGTAAAACAATTTGAGTACTGTTTATTTTTAAAAATGGCTGAATTACCTGGACTTCAATTCCCAACAATCTAGTCAATTCTTCCGCTAAACCCGGCATTTTTGCCCCACCGCCGCTTAACACCAGCAACTCTATTGCTTTACTGTTGCTTTCCGAATATAAAGCCATTGCCCGTCTAATTTCTTCCGCCATACTGCTAAATACCGGCATAATGGCGTTTTTAATTTTCCCCTCAAGTTCCATCTCTTTTATGCCGTAAGCTTTCTTATATTCTTCAGCAGAAGCTATATCTAAACCCAAATTTACTGAAATCGCCCGCGTCAAAGATTCCCCGCCCACCGACATCGACCTGGAAAAATAAATATTACCCTTTTTGAAACTGATAATATCTGAATACTTTTCTCCAATATCGACGAGCATGGTGGCCTCAGTGGCTATTTTCATCTGGCTGATTATCCGTCTCATGGCCACCGCCGGTGATTCAATCGCCAGTAATTCCACCCCTGCCGATTTAAAAAGTTTGACATAATTAGCAATTAAATCATTTCTAGCCGCAATGGCAAAAACCGTCAAGCGCCCCGCTTCATCTTCATCAATTATTTCATAATCAATCGAAACCTGATCTAAAGGATAGGGGACAAAAGTTTCGGCTTCAAATTTTAATGCATCTCGAATTTCATCTTCTTTTAAAGGTGGCAAAGACACCAAACGACTAACAATTTCGTATTCCGGTAATGCTGTTACTGCCTGTTTGTTGGTAATTTTTAAATCTTTTAATAACGACTTCAAAGCTTCGGCCACTTCATCAATCATTTTTTTACTAGCTTCAGCTTTTGTCCATTCCACCCGCGGAGTCTTAACCTCACCAATTGATTGCAGCACCAACGAATCCTGGCTTTTATTCAAAGCCACTACTTTAATACTTCCCAGTCCTAAATCAACACCAATAATCTCACTCATTAATATTAAGTATATGCTATTTCACTGTTTTTTTTCACTAAGAAATTATTTTTCTAGACAATCTGAAAACAATAATTTCGATTTTATTGATGGGTAGATTAATTCTTTTCTTATAGACATTGAATCTATTTTAATAGGCAAATCAATCTTAATATTTGATATTTGTTCTAAAAAGATTGCGGGATTTTCTAGAGGACGAGCATATCTAAACAACGTCGTATGGATTATTTGTGAATTATTATTTGTTTCCTGTGGGATTGGTAATTGATCCAAAATCATCTTCCTTATCTCAGCAGTTTCACCATTATCCTTAGCTATCAATACTATTGCTGTATCAGTGGCAACAACATCTTGAAAATGGACAGTGTATTCGGGAAAAGATTTACTTATTTTTTCTAATTTTGAATAACACTCATTTTCAATATTCCTCCAAATTTGACTCTTCGATTGGTCATATTCAACTCTCGTCGCCAATATCCAAGCAATAGATATATGAAGTGATTGTCTGGGTAATAAGTGCAAATTAAATAGCTCTTTTCCACCTATCCTCCGCTGAATTCCAATAATAGAATCTAGTTGATCATCAGAAAAAATATATTGAATATTATAACCTAAACATCTTTTTCTCCATAAATCATCCACAACAATTCTATTATCTAAAACTGAAGATGAATAATATTCACGCAATGAATTTATCATGTAATTTATTATATCTAATTCCAATATCAGCCACAGATGTAACAGAAGCAATTCCTCCTAATTTAATAATTGAGTTAGTAATATTATTAGAATTTTCCCTTGAACATAGTGCAAACATACATCCCCCAACACTTCTCGCTCCACTTGTTTTTGCGCAATATGCCCCATTTTCTCTTGCCGCTTCTATATATGATTCAATCACTGGATTGTTAATACCTTTATAAATTTTTATATACTCGTGACATTGATTAATAATATTTCCAACCTCCTCAGGGTTCCATCCTTTTACCATTAATAGTTTTCTAATACGTTGAATTGCCTCTTCAGTCTTAACAATATATTCCCTTAAAGATGGATCATTTTTTTCAAGGCGTTTTTTTAATTCTTCCCCAACTTTACTAAACCTCATTGACTTACCAGTATCTCCTATAACCACAACGACCTTTTCATTTGAATTTAACTTTTGTATTTCTGGAGGTCTTGTTGAACAGTTTAAGTAAAGAAAACCACCCAAAGAAACTGCATATTGATCCATTTGACCACATCCTATACCCATTTCCTCTTTTTCTGCAACATATGCCATTTCAGCTATTTTTTCATTATCTAAACCCAATTCAAAGTGTTGATTCATAGCCGCTACTAATGCTACACAAAATGAACCAGACGAAGCCAACCCTCCTGAGGTAGATAAATTTGATTGAATTCTTAATTCCATACCACTAATATTATAATTTGATTTACGAAGTGTTGAAACAACAGATTTGACATAATCAATACTATCCCGACCATATCTATAATTTGTTGCTATCTTAAATTGATCATTTATTAAAGGTAAATGCTGATATCTAACTGAAACATTATTTTCTGTTTTTGAAATTATTCCAACAGAAGTCCTCAAATCATTAACTGCCATTGTTAACACGGGACCAGAAATCCAATCAATATTTTCACCCGCAAGACAAATTCTACCCGGGACACTAACATTTTCTATAATCCGTTCAATTCTACCCATTTGATTAAATTTGTTTGTATTTATTTAAAAAAATATATCATCTATGTCGTCTACTTCCCTTATATAATCTAATATAGGAACACCCTCAGATTCCATTTCCTTTATATGATTTAAAACAACGTTGGGTAAATGACGAATACAATAAAAACCACAATCATTTTTTGGATTAACTAAACCCATAGCATTTTTACGATCAGAACTATTCCAAAATTGATCAAAAGGCATGTCATTAATAGATCCCATCTTTTTATCAGTTCTTCCTCTCATATATGGACAAGGATATATCCCTGTAGGTGTTATTAATGTTCGAAATTCCATAATGGCACATTCTTCATATTTTTTAGGTTGAACTGGATTATCATTCTCTTCAAGAAATCCAATAGACTTAGGTGCTACAATTGCAAATTTTTCACTTTCTAATTCTTTACATAAATTAAATTGTTCCATAATAATTTCCTTCATTTCTGCAGAAAAAGGCAGTAAGTAATGTTTCAAATTCACCATTGGTTTAAATTCAAAATAATTACAACCAATATCTTTTGCTATTTTTGCTGATTGATATATCTCACTGGCATTTGTCACTGTTTTATCACCTCCAGAACGTTGGATAACTAAAAAACAATATCCCAAAGCCCCTTTTTTAACTTTTGCTAACTGTTCCATATTTTGAATGACTTTTTCAAATGAATTCACTATTGAAGAAGGACGAAATTTTTCATATGTTTCACTTGTACCAGCGTCAACAGAAACCCGAGTCCAAGCCACACAATTTGCAATTGTGTCCAGATATTTGGATATTAAACTACCATTTGTTGTTAAACCAACATCAATACCTAAATCATAAGCTTGTCTTATTGGATTTGGCATATCACTATGCATTAATGGCTCACCACCTCCGATAAAAATAATTCCCCTCACTCCCATTGTTGAAAACTCGTTAATTAATTGTTCCAAACGCGTAGGTAAAATTTCAACATTTCCCTTAACTCTAGCGCTAATACATTCAGGACACCCATAATTACACCTTGTTGTAGGATCCAACTCAACTATTTGAGGAGAATTAAGTCTATTTTCCACATAACCACGAAGTAGTGGTCTAAAACTAGGCTGAAAAAGTTTATCAAGATAATTAAACCTTTGGTTTTCTTTCACTAAATTATGTCTATACCAATAATTAAATTAATCTGGTATCAACGGACATTATTATACACCATATCATATAAAAAAGTAAGTAATAACACCTATTTTGACAAATACCTAAAACTGTCTCATTTAATCACTCAACACCGAATCTTCAGAAGTTATCCCCGTCAACATAAAAGGGGGCACCGCGTAACGTTTAGACACATTTATTTTTTTATTCACTAAAACCTTCGTTCCCACATCAGTATTGACTCCGCCGGCTTTTCCCGTGGAATTAATTTCTATCCCCTGAATGGGAAAAACTCCGCCGCCCTGGCTTTGAATATAGAGTCTACCCCCATTAAAAATTGGTGTTACCGTTACCAGCAGGGGACTATCAAGCGTGGCAATACTGACACAATTACCACTGGCTGCCGTAAAACCATTCACCATTTTGCTCGGATCTAATGAAAAATTGTAACCGCTTCTTTTTACCCCATAACTGGCCCCACTTTTATAAAAATAATTTATTTCTAAAGACCCAGTAAAACCAGTGCCACAGACATTTACTGTCGCCGCTCCATAATAAGTTGTTCCTAAAGATCCGTCATTATTATGGTTAACTAACCAATAAAATTCACTGCCGTTTTTAGGTGTATAAGACCCGAAATCTAAAACCCCGCTGCTGTCAGCCGAAATATCTTTTCCCACCACCTCAGATGAGGATAAATTGTCCGGCGCATTATATTGAACACTACCAGTGCTGCCGGTTCCTAAATAATAGCTAACCCCTGATTCCGCCGCATTAAAGGCCTTTTTTAATAGTTCTTCATTAGTATCAATTTTTGTTTCCACCGTCGAGCTTTTCGACAAAGACAAGCCCACCGTCATCAACACCGTCGACACCAAAAGAACTATTATGGCAACTTGCGCACTTCGATAATTTTTAATTTTTAATTTAAAATTTTTAATCAATTTTTTAATTTTTAATATTTAATTTTTTATTTTTTTAATTCGTAATTCGTAATTATTAATTCGTAATTAATTTATTCCTCCCTCCATCCGCTTAACACCCTCATTAAAGTTCCGGGCATATTAAAAATTAATGCGGGATTGTAATCTACCACCACCGCCGGGCTAATGTTATTTATTTCTTTGTTAGTATAACTTCTGGCTAATCTAATATTATTTCTCGAATATAAACTGCCCTTAATCATCAATTGATTGTCCGAAACGCCCGAAGCCTCGATTCCTCCATCGGCCACATAAAAGCCATCAAGTTGATTAATATTATTAGCAATAGTAATTTTCCCGCTTACCACCACCATCATAAATTTATCCGAAGCTAAGGAAAAATCACTATCAATGTTCAAATTACCGTTCACAAAATAAACTCCCTCGCTTGGTCGGCCATTCCAATCCGTTCCTGTTAGCCCCACGCCATTTTTCACTAAAAAATTATTATAAAAATATTGATAATTATAGGAATTACTGTCATTAGCGTTAGCTCTTATCCACCAGTTATTTGGATTTCCATAGGCACTGTCATCATTAAAACCATTAATGTTAGTAAAAGTTAAACTGGAAATTAAATCATTATCACTGGTAGCTCCGGACAGACTCAAGGCTCGAGAACTTAGAGGCTCCATAGTTACCGGCACTCCGCTGTCAATATTATTTTTGGCTTTTACCCCAGCTCCCCAAACTTGAAACCAACCCTCTTGAGCCCGAACATAAGATAAATCAACTTTGGCTTCCGGTGCCACTGAATAGGCCGAAACATAATCCCCAATGTTAAAAGAAGTCGTCACTGGGCAAGAAGTTACACTGGCCGCCGTATCCACAATTTGAGTAAATCGGCCGGCTGCCCGTAGATCTCCATCAATGTTGCCAGCACTGCCCCCATTAACTAGTGGTAAATACGTCTGTCCCCAAATCAAATTGCCAGAACCATAATTGGGACTATTAACTGCCATGGGCACATCACCAACTCCGGAAACATTGGAAAAAGTTATCGCTGAAAAATTCATCTCTGGCGGCGCTGTCAACAAAAAGGCACTAGCGCAGCTTTGCCCGCCACTGCTATCATAAATTGTTCCCGACACCAAAATCTGACAGTCCCACACCTTCCAATTTCGATTCGTAGTTGTCCAACCAGTACTCTCTGATTTGCTGTCAGTTACATTAATTTCTAAAGGATAAGTGCCACTATCATTGACCGCACTATAATCAAGCGTCACCGCATAAATTGCTTCAGTTCCTAATCCGGAAGATAAAGTCATATCATAAACATTTCCATTCCACCTTAACTCCACACTACTAATATCGGTATAGCCATCTAAATCAGCCACACTGGCTTCAAAGATTACTTTTCTGGGCTCTGGATCATTATAAAAAGTGGCTTCGCAAATATTATTTCGATTATTAACATCAACCGAAACTGCCGTAGAACTGGCATTTTTTATTGCTAAAGAAGTAAAAGTCGGTGCACTGCAGTACAAAGCTCCAAGACAATAACCTCCGCAAACTCCTAAACAAGTTTGATCACTGCAAATATTATTTCGACAAGGATCACTGGAACAATCAGGGGTACAACCCGGCACCGGTGTCGGTGCACTGGTCGGCAAAATAATACCACAACTGCCGCAGTTTACCCCAAAACAATTATCACAATTTCCCGCACCCCCATAATCGGCTACACAGGTAGCATTTTTGGTTGGATCAAAATCAGGGCAATAGGTTGAATTCGGTGCATCGTAGCACTGAAACGGATGGCAATATGTCGTCGGTGTTCCAGAAATTGGACAATAAATTTCACCAACATTTACAATCCCCGAATCATTACACCAAACGGGTACCAATTTAGTGCCACAATCATTATTTGTTGCACATTTTACATCAGCATTATTAGTACCATCTTTAAGACAAAAATTCTCACAATAACTTGATCCTTTATTACAAATATTATCCCCATCACTACTATCCTCGCATGGCACGGCCGTCGGCACGACCGTCACTCCAGCCGTCGGTGCCGTTGTCGGTGTATTTTCTGGCGGCAAGGTCGGATTAACCGGACAGCTTATACAACCTTCTCCACCGTAAGAAGTTGGGTTAGTACAACAGCCAGTCATACAATCCCAACATCCTGGTGCTGAAGTTGGTGCCGGTGTACTCGTCGGTACTATTGGTTTCGGTTTACAACTGCCATCAGTGTAACAACCATATGGACACGCGCTGTAATCACAGGTCACAGCTGCCTCAACTTTCTTCAGATTCACAAAACTAAATACAAATAAAGATAAAACTAAAAATAATAGTCCAATTATTTTTTTCATTCGCCTTTAAAACCACACATTCGATAACCAGTGTTAAACAATAATTTAACTGTCCCATCAGAAGCATAACCCACCGTTAAAGTATCCTGCGGGCAAAAAGCTGTCGACCAATTTTTATCATTGTTAACTAGAGGCAAAACCGCGTTTGTTTTATGCTGGGCTACCGGAATAAAAAGACTCATTTTAGCCGAATCTACGGTCATTTTTTTAACTTCGTTTTCACCATTTAATTTAAATCCCAATTCCGCCTTAGCCCCATCCCAACTAACCACCACCCCGGCTACTTGTTTTTCGAGTGAGACTAATTTTTTATCCACCACCACCTGGGTTTTTCCGTTAGAAACTGCTGTTTTTTCTGCCACTCCAGAATTATTTTTGATTAAACTTAAGTCTTTAAAATAAATAATTCCCAAACCAATTGCCACCCCGACTAAAATAAATCCCCACCACTTTTTCACCAAACTCATATCTAATTAAAGCACATTTTCTTGTCTTTTCAAAGAAAACACAATTAATTTCCAAAATCTTCGATAATAAAACGAGCCCGACTAGTTTTCTCTGCATCATCACTAGTTCCCATGCCAGCAAAAAATCTTGCCCACGCAGCAGAATCAGTATTCTTGTCCCTATTTGGTAAAAAAGTATCAATAAAAGGATCTGTAACTGATTCTTTTGCCCTTTCCCATTCATAACGCATAGCCATACCAATCGCTTCAGCCGGAGTATTGTATCCGGAATCTTGACTAAAAACAGGTGAGTTAGAAGTAGTGTAAGTTACAGAAAAAGGCACTAAATTCCCATTTTGATCTTTAGCCACAAAAGTTTTGGTCAATATTTCTTTACCTTGCCAACTAAATTTGTACGAAGCTATCGATTGCCATATCTTTTTATGAAAAAATATGTCACCACCACCAGACATATACCCTATATTATCAAGGGTAATAGGTGTTCCACTCCAGGTTTTTAATTTTTCATCAATTTGTCTCAAATATTCATCCTGCCACTTGGCAAAATCTGTTGGCTTATCAATTGGGCTGGGGGATTCGACTACCGTCACAAAATCCGCCTCTGTTTGAGGATCTTGAAAAATATTTCCTTCAATGAGAGATTCTGGTGTCGCTGTCACTTCATCTGTGGCAGTTATCAACGGCTCGGTAGGTAATTCGGCCGTCATTGATGCTTCTGGAGTTACAGTCACGAAATCGGTGGAAGTAGCAAACGCTTTATTATTTGTCATCGATTCTACGGTAAGAGTTTTACTAACTTCAATCGTTTTACAACCCGCCAACAGCACTGATGTCGTTAGAATTCCAGAAACTATTTCTAAATTTTTTTTATTCATTTTTTACCCAATTGTAGTTAGTAACCTATAATATTATAACAATAAATTCATTGGAATACACTTATATTTGTTTTTAAATACAATTTAAATTAGTTTCCAAATCCACCACAAAAAAATCTAGAACTTTTTACTATATCCAAATCAGAAGAAGTGCCTGTTCCACTCCAGACTCTACTTTGAGCATCTAAATTATCATTTTTAACCGGCATAAATTTCTCTAAAAAAATATCCGTATATCTACTCTTTAATGAATCTGTCCATGCATAATAAAGATACAAAAATGCCTTTCCTGTTGGAGTCTTATATCCCATATCTGTATAAAAAGCAGGTGAATCAGAGGTAGTATAAGTCACAGAAATTGGTATTAAATTATTTTGACCGTCTTTTACAACATAAGTCTTAGTTAATATTTCTTTCCCGTTCCAAATAAATTTATACGATGAAATTACAGGCCAGATATCTGAATCAATCAAATAACGACTGTTTTCAAAAGAAATCATAATTTTTTTAGAATCAATACTTGGCCCGGTGTAAGTTTTTAATTTTTCATCAATTTGTCTCAAATATTCATCCTGCCACTTGGCAAAATCAGATGGTTTGTCTATTGGGCTGGGGGATTCGACTACTGTTGCGAAATCCGCCTCAGTTTGGGGATCTTGAAAAATATTTCCTTCGATGAGAGATTTTTCTTTCCATTGTGCGCTCACTAAATCCAAAGTTGCCACCGCTTCGCCGTTTTTAATCCTCACCCAACCTCCATCCTGGTAACCCAAAATTGAACCAGTTAACGATTCATCCAATTTTAAGGCAGAAACTTGACTAGCACTTAGTTGATCGCTTAATTGTAAGGGTCCGTAACCCACCGGAATAGTGTATTCTTTACCGCTTGTCGTCGGCGGCACTTTAGCCACCTCCCCATTAATAATCGGCAAAGCAAAACAAAGTCCAGAATAAGCACTGGATTCCATACACACTCCCGCACTTTTTCCACTACTATCAAATACATATTTAAAATGAATATCAGTAGTTTCCGGATGAAAAGGATTATTAGCGGCACCAGCCCAATACTTAAACCATGACTTCAATGCATCTTCAGTGTCCTTAAAAGTTCCTTTTTCAATTAAACTTTGTTCTTCAGCACTGTAAGCCCCCCCCGCCATATCAGGTCTCGTTGGGGTAGCTACCGAAGTCACCACCTGGGTAGCTTCAGTTGTTGGCGTGTATTTTACATAAGGAGATTCCGCACTAGCGGTACCACTAGGCATTGGCGCTGTTTCAGCTGGTTGGGGAGTACAAGCATTTAAAAAATCTGTTACAGCAACAACTGCCGTACCCAATAAAAGACCCTTTATAAATCTAGAATGAGAAACTCTATCAGCAAATTTATCAATTCCAAAAGTTTCCAAATTTTTACCTTGTTCAGTCATTCTTTCTTTCATATATATTAACCTATAATATTATAGAGTAATTATAGCATTCTATTATTTAAAATCAACCCTAAAATACCAGATAAATACATACACATCCGTTACACACTTGTGAGATTATTTATACCTTTTTAGTGGGATTTAGCGCGAAAAACACTAATCCAAAAATTTCTTGACTGTTTTTCTTAAAAACTTTTTCACTTCATCAAAACTAACCTCCATTTTATTTTTAAACACAATCGGTTCAAGCTCCACATCATCAAAATATACTAAACTTTTCAAAACTAAATTTGTATCCAATTCCCAATGTTTTTTTTGATCCAAACTTATTAAATCAGACAAACTAATCTGATGTAATATCCAATATAAATCCACATAGTCTTTTAAAAGATAACGACTAACAATTGCCGATAATTTCATACAACCAATATCTTCTATCGAAGCTAATTTGAAAAACTCAGTTGAAACTAGCGGCTTAATTAAATCATATTTATATCTAAAAAAACTTAGTTTAATATTTTCATCAATAAACACTGTTAGTGTATCCTTTTCATCCTGATTCTTTACAATTATGTGACCAATAAAAACTCTTTTAATCTTATTAAAAATTTCCATATTTGAAAAAGCGGTTTTTGTAAAAAAGTCAAAATCAATGCTATCCCTATGACCTAGTTGTAAAGCCAATCCAGTGCCACCAGCCAAATAAAAATCTTTAGACAAATCCGTCAATTTTGGCAATATATTCAACCGATTTTGATCTAAAATGTTCCAAAACATTTGTTTATTTAAATCTATTTTTTATAGAATCAGTTTTAAAATTAAAAACAAGGGACCATAAAGCTAAAGATTTTTTATTCCATCTACCCAAAGGAATTGATAGTGCCGTCTTTCTCATTTCCTTTTTACCATAATTTAAAATTGCCCAATCAGTGGCTTCCTTTGATCCATAATTTAATATCTGAGAAATTAGTGTTTTTTTGTCTTTATTCAAGTCAATTTTACCCGTATCATAGGACCAAAGAACTGATTTTACCGACTTAGGTAACATATACTATATTATATCATTTTTATCAGCATCAATCTAATCCCTTGGCACTACTTCCCCGTAAAAAATTCCCGAATTGCCCACGCTGCCGCTGCCCGTCGTCAAATACAAACTAAAACCCACCGACAATATTTTGTCATCAACGATATTGCACCACACAAAATCCTGACAATTTTTTGCCACCACATTGTTATCCAAATAATTGTAAACTCCCTCAGCCGAAGCCGAGGCAATTTGCCCGGTCACCTCGTCGCAGAGTAGGGTAGTTGACCCGCCGCTTTTGGTCATAAAACTAATTGAGTTGCCAATATTAGTGTTAATATCTGGACAAGTAATTTCTCCTTTCTGAGCATCTAAAATATTTTTTTTCAATTCTCCCAGAATAAACACCGCTTTTGAGGACATCGATTCATTATTTCCCGTGCTGTCTTTGGCTTTAAACGACATGGTCATAATTCCCCCCAAAGTCACCATCAATATTCCCAACACCGCTACCGCTACCAAAGTTTCAATTAAGGTGAAACCAGAAAATTTTTTTATTTTTATTTTTTTCATTTTTTAGACTTTAAACTTTAGGATTTTTTATTTTTTGCCATTAGTCATTTTTACTAAAAAAACGATTAAAGTATAAAGTCTGTGGATTTTTTCCCGACCAGCCGATTCCCACTACTACTTCCGCACAATCAGTTTTACCAATTCCACAATTTGGAAAAGAGTCTCCCACTGCCACTACATTGGTAAAACCAATTGAATACGTGTATCCATCATAACCGTTTATTGGTAAATCAGGATTTTTAAATTGCCAAAATTCTTCTGATCTATTTTGACTGTAAGCAATCAAATTTTCAATCACAATGCTCGCCAATTCCGTCGCCCTTCGTCGATCAAAACTAGCCCGGCGATTACTGACCCCAAAAACTATTAATATCACCACTCCACCCAGTAAAAGGGCCAATATTCCTACCGCAAATACCGACTCCACCACCCCCTGTGCCCGACGATAATTTTTTAATTTAAAGTTTTTCATAAATTATATTTAAAATTTTTAGTCCCCCTTCATCAAGGGGGATACAGGGGGTTTATTTAGTATATTCTCCTCCGCTAACTTGTCCCAAAGCGTTAATGACCACCTCATAATTACCCCCATCCTCACTTTTACTCTTCACGTTTACCCCGGCACTTTCGCCCACTCCGTACAAATTTCCATTAACATCATGAGATAATTTACCCCCCGCCCAAAAATAGATCGTCGCCGGATTTCCACTTAAAAACACTTCGCCGTCACCGATTAAGTTACTGAAATAAGTCACCCCCACCCCATTCATATCCGCACTCAAACTATTTTCATTGACCACCACTCGAACGTATTCTAAATTTGAATCCGAAAACCCCACTGGCGCTTGTCTGGTTTTAGCATAACTTTGTGCCAATTCTAAGGCAGAAACCACTTCATTTCTGCCACTATCCAATTTTTTTCGGGAATTAAAATTATTCAAATAAATTAAAGCTCCAAAAGAAATTAAAGCCACCACCGTAATCGCCACCAGTAATTCAATTAAAGTAAAACCTGCCTGCCGGCAGGTAGGGCTTCTTATATTCATTAATAAAACTTTAGCACAATTACGGATTTGTTACTTTATAGCTAAAACCCGGAGTACAAGTTAGACACGTATAACCAACACTTTCCATTGAAACCTGAATACTATAAGTATAACCATTAGAACCAATATTATAATAATAATCTTGGTATCGACCACTTTTCGGATCTACCGGTATTGTTTGTAAATAGTTTGGCGACAAAACATTGACATATGAATTATTATCCGGATAAGTGGTTCCCGTCTGCCGCACCATTTCTAGGGCCATTCTCATTTTTTCTAAGTCCGAAATTCTTCGGGCATCCCGAGATTTTTTGTTAGCCGACGAATAGCTGATCACCCCGGCCACACTTAACACGGCAATAATGGTAATCACCACAATCAACTCAATAAATGTAAAGGCTTTTTTATTTTTTTTCATATTATTTTTAGATTTTATGCTTTAGACTTTAGGATTTTTTTAATATTTATTGTTGATTTTTAACACAATAAAAATTCCCCGCTCCAAAAGCAGTACAATCATTTTTTGTGGCATTACCAGTGCCTAAGTTTTCTACCGCTGCACAGGCACAATAACCACCAGCTAATGGTGTGTATAAATAAGCCGTATAGCCAATCCCTTTTGGATCAACTGGCACTGTTAATATATATGTCGGCGACAGGGAATTTAAAGTTGCCGGATAAGAATAACTGGTGGCTCCATAGTATTGCTCCGCCGCCTTTTGAATTCCATTTAAATCTTCAATTCTTCTTGAATCTCGGGCTTTTTTTTGCGCCGCTCCATAAGATATCGAGGCAATGGCCGTTAAAATCCCAATAATCGAAATACTGACTAAAAGTTCAAATAAAGTGAAGGCTTTTTTATTTTTCATAATATTTTTAATTTATATTTTTATATTTAAATTTTAGGCTTTAGAATTTAGGCTTTAGACTTTTTTGTATTTTTAGTTTGTACAAACAACATATAAACTAAGATTCGCCGTTAAGCCCGTTCCACACACAGTTGAGGTAACCGGATCAAGACAATTTTTTTGTGACGCAATGACATCATCCCCAGAAGCATCCATAACACTGCACAACTGAAAAGCATCGCCATTATTTGTCGAAGCATAAGTATAACTAAAACCGATGCCGCTGACACTTGGCATATATGGAGCCAAAGTCGTTCCTAAATTTGCCCCTGTCGGTGGATAATTTTGCGTATCATTATAAAAAAGTCTTAAAGCATTTTTTATCGAAACCATCTCTTGTTTTTTTTGAGAATCAGTGGCCCTTTGTCGTGCCCCCATAAAGTTTGGCAACAAAATTGCCGTAAGTGTGGCAATAATACTAATTACCACCAATAGTTCAATTAAAGTAAAACCTGATTTCTTAAAAAGTGATATTGCCATTTGAATCTAATTTAACGTTCGGACTGTAATAAGCAAAACAATAATTTTTCACTGGGTTACCACATTTATAAGTCGGGGCCGCCCCACCGATACACTGATTATCCAAGGTGTTTTCCAACATCGCGAACAAAGCATATGCCTTATTGTTGGCATCAGTTTTGTAACAATAGGGAAAGGCCAAATTGCCTTCTATAGGTAATTTTTGCATATAAACATAGCCAGCCGCATCAATAAATTGACCCCCCCAGGGAATTACATTTCCACCCACTTTTATTTGCCCACCCAAGGGATCACTCATATTTGGCATTTTACCGTAATCCGCATAATACATTTGTAAAGCCTTGGCCACCGCATTTAAATCTCCTTTTCTGGCCACATCATTAGCTTTTTTTTGTGCTGTTTGAAATTGAGAAACCGTAATCACCGTTAAAACACTCATAATCGCAATCACCACCAACAACTCCACTAAAGTAAAACCTGCCTGCCGGCAGGCAGGGCTTTTAATATTCATTATATAAATTTAGCACAAAAAATAACTTTTCGTCTAATTACAACCTATTCCGCAGCAACTTACCTTACACTGTAAACTGCATTCACCTAAATAACAATTATTGCCAGCACAGCCACGATCGATTTTATTGCACATATTCGACGCCGGATAATAGTAACAATTTCCCAAAGAAACGCAATGAGGATCGTTTTTAGCCATATCCTGATTTGTCGTAATATTTCCACTGGAAATACCATAATTTACCTCAGTATTGGCTACTCCAAAAACTGTCGTCTCTCCCAAACCAAGAACAATATCTTTATCAGTTTTATTTTCCAAACTGGTCAAAACTTTATACCACTTCGGGCATTTGTCATCATAGCCCACCAAAATCTGATAAGGAGTGCCACTAGGATCGCAAGGCCAAGGTTTTAGCCAGGGAAAATCCACAAAATTATAATTTTTACAAACAGATTTAGCCATTAATTCTGCTACTAAAGTCTGATCCGGATAACAGCCCTTATCATTGTAATAATCCTCAAAGGCAATTTTGATTCGGCCTAAATCTTTTTTTCTTTGGACGTCTCGAGCCTTATTGACTAAAGCGATTGGATTTAATATTCCAGCCATCACACTTACCATTACCGCCAAAATACCAATCACAATTATTAACTCAACTAAAGTCACCCCCCATCTCTTTCTCATTAATAATATTCTATGCCTTTTATTTAATTTTAATAATTCGTAATTCGTAATTAGTAATTCGTAATTATTTGTATTATCTTTTCTCCCCAATAATAGGCAATTATCGTTCCAAGAATCAAAAATGGCCCAAAAGGGATTGGACTTAGCCGGCCCACTTTTTTTAATTTTATTAAAATAACTCCCACTATCGCTCCCACAATAAATGCCACATAAAAAGCCACGATAATATTTGGGAAACCTAAAAATAAACCCATAAAACCAGCTAAAAATATATCTCCGTCACCCATGGCTTCCTGGTCTTTTATTTTTATTTTATGTAAAATAAAAATAAATAATGCCGATATTACGGCATAAACCAAATATGATACCGGCATCCCGATTAAAATCCATCTGATTGCTGCCAAAATAATCAAAGCATAAGCCGTCGCATCCGGTAGGGTCATATATTGAAAATCAAATGCCGCTTCAAAAATTAATAATCCAAAAATTAAAAAATTAATAATTAATAATTCGTAATTCGTAATTGATAATTCGTAATTAAGTAGAAATAATAACCCTGTTATTATTTCTACAACAGGGTAGAGGAGTGGTAATCTTTTGCCACAGCATCGGCTTTTTCCTCTATAAAAAAGCCACGATAAAACCGGAATATTATCAAACCAATTTAATTGCCGACCGCAAAAATCACAATAGCTTCTGTTTTTATTC
Organism: Candidatus Shapirobacteria bacterium; assembly: GCA_041660365.1. GTDB lineage: Bacteria > Patescibacteriota > Microgenomatia > UBA12405 > UBA12405 > UBA12158. Next base: position 23,931 of record JBAZWK010000004.1, read on the forward strand.
TTTATTTTTAGATCTTTAGATTTTAGGATTTTATATTTTTTTGCCGTTCTGTATACCGCCATATTTATAAAACTGCCAATACACAATCCCAAAACAAAAACCATTATTTCTAAAAATAAATTCATAGTCAATTGTGTTTAATCTCCCTCTCCTTGTCAAGGGAGAGGGTCGGGGAGTGGGTTTAACAAAAACCCGCCTCTTCGGCGGGTTTAATTTTTTTAAGCTACTTTTTTTACGGGACACACTTAAAGATAGCCGCGCCAGCGGCATCTCCCGCGGCAATGGCGGCGGTTGGATTACCCCAAGCGGCATCACCAGGTACCGGGGCGGTACACTGACTTGTACCAGATTGAATTCTGACATTATTAGCCCCATCTAAGCACCACAACTGATTAGTGACTCCATCTCGGTTAGATTTTGCTTTTGGTACGTAACAAACATAAATCGAACCACCACTACCTTCAGCTTTGTAAGTCCAAAGACCATTTTCATCATTGGTACCTACAGTTCTGAATTCATCCTTACCCACAAAAGCTAATTTCAATTCATCTTTGGTGATTAATAATCCCGGATCAACGCTATCGGTTAAACAGCCCGTTGAAGTTACTGTCGGCAATGATAATAAACTGTCGGCGTTACAAATTCCAAAACCTACTGAATCAGATCTCAAAATAAAAGCATCTTCCACTGAGGGTTTACCAGCAACCGGACCATAAGCCATCCAGGGATAAGCTTGACTGTTAGCATACATTCTTTCGTAAGCATTCATCACTTCAGCCGCATCATTCTGGACTGTTGAATCTTTAGCCTTATTTGTCTGTTCAATAGGATTAATAGTGGCCAGGACTGCTACGGACAGAATAGCTATCAAGGCAATGACGATCAAAAGTTCCACGAGCGTAAATGCTTTTTTCATTTTTTTATAAAAAAATAATCAGTAATTAATATCATTATTTACTTTTAAAATGACGCTGTCAAGTTATATATCGGTAGCACTACTGCCACTGCCAAAAACCCGACTCCTAACCCCAAAATTATCATAATTGCCGGTTCAATTGCCGCCGTTAAAGCCTTCACTGATTCCTCGGCCTCCTTCGCAAAATAATCTGAAACTCTCATTAAAACCTCATCAAGCTTTCCCGTAGCCTCGCCAGTAGAAATCATTTGATTAACAATTAATGGAAAAACTGAGGTATTTTCAAAAGAAGTCGCTACTGAAAAACCTTTTTGAACTTTTTCGGCAATTTGTAAATAAGCTTTTTTATAAACTTCATTTCCAGAAACCGTGGCCACAATTTTTAAAGCCTCGACTAAAGTTATTCCGGCAGTTAGCAACATTGATAAAGTTCGACAAGTATTGGCCATTATTGATTTTTCACTTAAAATTCCAGAAATGGGAATTTTTAACAGGTAACTATCTTTTTTATAGCGGTAATTCTCATCTTTCATTCCAATAGAATTAATCACAAAGGCCCCGGCAATCAAAATGGGAAACATATACCAAGTTCTCGCCATAAAACCCGACACTGACATTAAGCCTTGGGTTATCGCTGGCATTTTAGCCGTCCCCATATCCGCATACAAACCAGTTAATTTGGGAATGACAAAAATCATCATTATAAATACCACCACAATCATGGCAATAATTACGATGACTGGATAAATCATTGCCCCTTTCACCTTACCTTGAAATTCGTTTTGATTTTCTAAATTCAAAGCCAATTTTCCCAAAATTTCATCCAACACGCCCGCTTCTTCCCCGGCTGAAATCGAAGCAATGTAAGCCTCTCCAAAAACATTTTTATATTTTTCCATTGATTTTCCCAAGGGCATACCCCCTCGGACATCTTCCAAAACTTTATCTAAAATCTGATATAAACCACCATTTTGTTCTTGTTGATTTTTTAACAAAGCTAAAGCATCAGTCAAGGGTAAGCCAGCTGTCATCATGGTTGATAGTTGCCGCGTAAAAGTACTGACTTGTTTTAAATTCACCCGACCCTTTATTTTTTTATTAATTTCTCTTAATAAATTGTTTCCCACCACTTCTACGGAAAGGGGAATCAAACCATTATTTTTTATGGAATCAATGACTTCTTTTCTACTACCCATTTCTAATTCCCCTTTAACCATTTTTCCAGTCCAATCTTTAGCTTTGTAAATAAATTTAGGCATTTAGTTTCAAACTCCTTAAATTATTTTGAAAATCTGAAGGTTTTAAGGCAAAACTCATTGCCACCTCTTCAGAAACTATGCCTTTTTTGACTAATTTGGCCAAAGACATTTCTAAACTGACCATGCCCAAATCTACCCCCGTCTGAATAATATTATCAATCATAAATGTTTTCCCTTCTCTAATCGTGTTAGATGTCGCTCCAGAAGCTGTTAAAATTTCTAAAGCTGGTACCCGGCCACCATTAATAGTCGGTATTAATCTCTGGGAAATTACCGCCGATAACACCGAGGCCAGTTGAACTCTAACTTGAGCCTTGGTTCCCTCTGGAAACACATCCACAATTCTATCAATCGTTTGAGCCGCCGAATTGGTATGAAGTGTAGAAAAAACCAAATGTCCAGTTTCTGCCACTGTTAAGGCTAATTGTATTGTCTCTAAATCCCGCATTTCTCCCACAAAAACCACATTTGGATCTTGCCTTAAGGCTGAACGTAAAGCCCGATCATAACTTTTAGTATCCGAACCCAATTCTCGTTGTGAAATTATTGATTTTATCGGCTTAATTATATATTCCACCGGGTCTTCAATCGTCACAATATTAACACTACTATTTTTATTAATTTCGTCGATCATTGAAGCTACCGTAGTTGATTTTCCGTGACCAGTTGGTCCAGTCACCAAAACAAAGCCCTGTTTCAATTTAGTAAAAGATTTTAAAACATCTGGCAAATTCAAGTCTTCAAAACTGGGCACTTCTTCCGTAATTACTCTTAAAACACAGGCTGGATTGCCTTTTTGAGTATAGATATTAGCCCTAAATCGGGAATTATCTAAGGTTACTGAAAAATCTAATTCTTTCTCTTCTAAAAACCTCTGCTTTTGTTCTTCTGATAATAAGGACAAAATCATCTCTCCGTCCTCAATCACTCCAATATTGGTTACCTCCGCCAACTCCCCATTAATCCTCATTCTTGGTGTCAAACCCAAACAAAAATGAACGTCTGACGCTTTGTTCGCTACTGCCAATCTTAATACTTCCTCAATTTTGCTGTGCATTATTTATTTAAAAAAAATTCTAAATTCTAAATTCCAAAGTCTAACTAATTTTTTTATTTTAGGCTTTAGGCTTTATGCTTTAGACTTTTCTGCTTTTTTAATTTGTAATTAGTATTGTGCCACCCTCAACACTTCATCCATCGAGGTCACCCCTTCTAAAACTTTAACGTAACCATCTTGTTTCATAGTCAACATTCCCTCAACAATAGCTTCCTTTTGGATATCCGCTGCCGCCGCCTTTTCCACAATTAATTTACTGATCTTTTCCGTAATCGGCATCACCTCATAAACGGCAATTCTACCTAAATATCCAGTATTATTACATTTTTCACAGCCAACAATCTTGGGCATCATCAACTTTTTACCCTCTTTTTTCCATTTATCTTCAATCATCTCGTAAATTGGACCTAAAGTACTCTTCAATTCGGCAACTTTTTCCGGAGGAATCTCCATATCTTGTCGACAATTAGGACAAATTTTTCTCAAAACTCTTTGGGCTACCACACAGGTTAAAGCCGAAGTTAACAAAAATGGTTCTACTCCCATATCAAGCAAACGCGGGGGAGCCCCCGAAGCATCATTGGTATGTAGAGTCGAGAACACCAAATGCCCAGTTAAAGCCGCATTTATGGCTAATTCTGCTGTTTCTGTATCCCGAATTTCCCCCACCATAATAACATTCGGATCTTGCCGTAAAAAGGAGCGTAAGGCGGAAGCAAAAGTTAAACCAGCCTGAACATTCACCTGAACCTGATTCACCCCTTTCATTTGATATTCCACTGGGTCTTCGATAGTCACCACATTTACCTTAGACGTAGCTACTTTATCCAAGACCGAATATAAAGTCGTGGTTTTACCAGAACCCGTCGGACCACAAACAATAATGATTCCATGAGGCCTTTCAATGGCTTCAATCAAATTTTTTAATGCCAAACCTCGTAAACCTAAATCCGGTAATGAGGGCACTTTCGACGATTTTCTTAACAAACGCATTACCACTTTTTCTCCATAAGATACCGGTAAAGTTGAAATACGTAAATCCACTTCATTACCATCTACCGTAAAATTAAAACGGCCATCTTGAGGAATTCTTTTTTCATCAATTTTTAGATTTGATAGAATTTTAATTCTGCTCACCACTGCCTCGAGCACATTACGAGGTAAAATATATTTTTCTTGTAAAATACCATCAATTCTATAACGAACTCTCACGTTTTCTTCCATTGGTTCAATATGAACATCAGAAGCCCGGGACCGAACCGCATACTCCAAAATTGTCGTCACAATTCTCGCAATTGGCGCTTCCGCCGACACTGCCTTCATATTATCCGATTCCACCTTAATTTCATCGACTTTTTGCTCATCCAAAGCTTTACTCACTTCTGAAGTAATGCTCTGTTCCCGCTCATATTTTTCTCTGACAAAAGAATCTATTTGAGACTCAGACGACATAGCTGTCTTAATCTTCATATTAGTTTTCTTTTCCAAAAATTCCACTGTTTCTAGGTCCAATGGGTTAGCCATTGCCACATATAAAGTTTTCTCTTTAGGCATCATCCGATAGGGGACCAGATGATATTTTTCCGCCACACTTTGCGGCACCAAAGACAAAGCTTCCGGGGAAAAACCCGTATTTTCTAAATCTACAAAAGGGATTCTCAAAAATTCCGCCTTATATTTAGCAAAATCAGCCTCTGACAAAATTCTCAAAGATTTTATAATTTCTTCTTCACTCTCGCCCGTTTTTACCTGCTGTAGATTTATTTCTTCCGCTTTGGCAACATCAATCAAGCCTTTATCAACTAAAACATCTGCCAATTTTTTATAAACCTTCATTTCTCCATTCATAATCTATAATCATAGTAAACTATGTCGCTCTTCCCTTCAAGACTAATAATTGCTGCCACTGCGGAAAGTTCCGAAAATAAGATAAAAGAACTACTCTCAGAACTTCATCACCAGTTAAGCAACGACCCGGATCTTTTTATTCTAGACGACTACACCATCGCCACTGTCCGTTCTCTCAAAAAATTTCTCTCTCAAAAACCTTTTAACCACAACACTAAAGTGGTTTATCTTCCTCAAGTTCAGAATTTAAATATCGAATCTCAAAATGCTCTTTTAAAAACTTTAGAAGAACCAGGCGAAAACAATTATTTATTACTAAGCACTAATAACCCTTCACTATTACTGCCCACTATTTTATCCCGCTGTCAAAAAATTCGTTTAAATTCCTCCGAATCTAAGGAAAAAATAGATTTATGGCCCATCACCAACAACTCTAAAAAAGATCTTGACTTCGCCGCCACTATTACTCCTGATAAAACTCAAATTAAACCTCTATTACAAGCCCAGTTAGATCAATATCATCAAAATTTTATTAAAAATCCCAATAAAATTACTGCCAATATTATAAAAAAATTAATTAAAGCCATTAAACTTATCGACTCTAATGTCGATCCCAAAAGCGCCTTAGATTATTTTTTCTTAAAATAGATTCAATCTTCCTAAATCTCTCCTTGTTTTAAACCCACCGACCCTTCGGGTTACCTCCATTTTATGGTTCTAACCCCTCCGTCCCGGTGTTCACCGGACCGGAGGGGTTAAAACCTATTTCCGCATTTTTCCCTCATTGATTTCCTAAAATCTGCTATAATTCCCTTAGAATGTTTTCTCCGTTATTTACCATCAATAACCAGATTCTCAAAAACATCGGCATCATCGAAGCTGCCAAGGCAATTATCGATGAAGCCCCACTTATACCCGCCTACGAAAAACAATTCCAGCAAGAAGCCATCGTCCGCACTGTTCATTATGGAACCCGGATCGAGGGCAATGATCTAACCTACCAAGAAGTTGCCAAATTAGTCGAAGGCCGCCAAATCACCGCCACTGAGCGTGATATTCAGGAAGTCATCAATTATCGTAATGTTGTCTCTTATCTTGAAGAAATCTGGGCCCTTTTTGACGCCGGTATGCCCTTGCCAGAAGAGAAATTTAATGCCAATATTAATCCTAAAGATAGGCCATTTTTTTATAGTGAAACTATTGTCAAAAAAATTCACGAATTAACTACTACTAAAGTTATTGCCGAAACTGAAGTGGGAAAGTACCGCCGTCAGCAAGTCGTTTTGAAAAATACTCGCACCGGCGAAATTGCTCATCGACCCCCGCCAGCTATTGAGGTGCCTTATTTAATGACCGATTTAATTGATTGGCTAAATGACCCAAAATCTCGAGAAATTCACCCTGCCATTCGTGCCGCCATCGTCCAATATATTTTGGTCGCCATTCATCCTTTTATCGAAGGTAACGGCCGTGTTTCCCGCGCTTTTGGCATGTTGCCGCTTTATGTTGAGGGTTATGACATCCGTCGTTTATTTTCTCTCGAAGAATATTTTGATCGCAACGCCGAAACTTATTACAACACTCTTCAAAACACTCACGAGACCAACAGTGATATTTTTCAACGTGATTTAACCACGTGGGCCAGTTATTATACCGAAGCCCTAGCCATTGAATTAACCCGTGTTAAGGACAAAGTTCAATCTCTTTCCCGCGATTTAAAATTCAAACAAAAACTGGGCGGTAAACAAGTTCATCTAACCGAAAGACAAATTAAATTAGTTGAATATATGCAGCAATTTGGTGGTTTGCGGATGCCCGACGCCAAATCTCTTTTGCCTATGGTCAGCGACGATACTATTTGGCGTGATTTAAAAAAATTAGTCTCTGACAAAGTTTGTGAAAAACGTGGCTCTACTAAAGGTGCTTACTACTGTCTAGCTAACGTCTAAGCCGAAACACTTCCAAAAACCTTTTTCTCTAATCTCATTATCTTTTCTTTGTGTTCTTCAATTTGGTCTTCAACAATTTCCCTAAATTCCTGATTAGTATTCATTTCCCTCGCCACTGAATCAACTGTATCAATAACTTCAGACTTCCAGTTTAATAATTTTTCATCCAACTTCTCAGTAAAAACCTCAAGTTTACTATCAATTAATTTTGAAACATCATCATAAGTAACTTGATTTTTCATTACCAATTCTATACCACTTTTAAAACATGTAAAATATATCAATGATCACTCTCGATCAAATCGATTTGAAAAATATTACCCCACAGGATTTAGGGGAACTTTTAATTACCGCCAAAAAAATCTATTTCACTAGCGATAAACCCATCATGGATGATCATACTTATGATATTTTAGAAGATATTCTTCGTCAAAAAGCACCTTATCATCGGATTTTTTCTAAAGTCGGCAGCGATAATTTCGATACCGGTTTTGACAAAAAAAAACACTCCATTCCCATGGGTTCTCAAAACAAAGTCAATAAATACGAAGACTTGGTTCACTATTTTGAACTTAAAAATAGTTCTTTAAATAAAAATAATTTTGCCCCCCTTCATCAAGGGGGGATTGAGGGGGGTTTTGTCGTCCAACCCAAATGCGACGGTATTTCTCTAGAAATTGTTTATCAAAATAGTCAATTAGTTGAAGCTATTACTCGAGGTGACGGTTTTATCGGCGACATCATCACCCAAAATGTCGTTAAAATGAAAAATTTTGTCCAAAATCCCAGTAATTTCACTGGCTCTATCCGCTGCGAAATTGTGGTGACTAAAGATGATTTTAAAAAATTAAATAATAGCGTTAAAAATAGTGTTTTGCCTGCCCTGTCAAGGGAAGGCGGGCCCGCTAATGCGGGACCGGAAGGGTTTTATAGCAATCCTCGTAATGCCGCTTCCGGCCTATCCCAACGTCTTGATGGTAAATACTGTGAATTTTGTACTTTAATGGCGGTCGATATTTTGTCCGAATCAATGGTTAAAACCGAACAAGAAAAAATTTCTCTTTTAAAATCTCTTGGCTTCACTCCAGTTGAATCTACTCTTTGTCACAATTTTTCCGAAATTGAAGCCATTTATCAAAAATTTTTAAGAGAGAACCGTTTAAGTTATCCATATGATATCGATGGCCTCGTTATTAAAATTAATGATCTAAATATTGCCCGGGAACTAGGTTCAAAAAATAATCGGCCCAAATTTCAAGTTGCTTATAAATTCCCCGCTGACTCTAATCAAAGTCAAATTAAAAAAATTGACTGGCAGGTCGGCCCCATGGGCTCTATCACTCCTGTCGCTGAAATTGAACCCATCGAATTAAGCGGCGCCGTCATTACTTTTGCTTCCCTTGGCAACTACAATCTAGTTATTAAAAAAGACCTAAATATAGGTGATATTATTGAAATTTCTCGTCGCGGCGACGTCATTCCCCATATTGAAAAAGTGGTCACTAAAGTTAAGTCCGGACACACAGAAATTCCCGAATTTTGCCCAAGCTGCGGTACTAAATTAATTAAAGAGGATAAATTTCTCCGTTGTCTCAACTCCCAAAATTGTCTCGGCCAAGTTCTTGGTTCTCTTCGGGTTTTTTGCGACACCCTCGGCATTCTCGGCCTCTCTGACAAAACTATTGCCAAACTTTATCAGGCCGGCAAAATCCGCCTTCCAGGCGATTTCTACAAATTGACTGTCGCCGACATTAGTGGTCTTGATAACCTAGGTGAAAAATCCGCTAAAAATATTCTTCATCAAATTCAGGAGAAAAAATCTTTAACTCTCAAACAGATTTTTGATGCCGCCGTCATTCCCAATTTCAGCGCCGCCCGTGTTCAACAGTTAATTAATGCTGGTTTTAACACTCCCGAAAAACTTTTAAATATTTCTCAAACAGAAATAGAATCTTTACCTGGTTTTCAAAAAACTTTAGCCGACAAAGTTTGGCAGGGGATTCAACTTCGAAAACCTTGGCTTGAATCCATACTGTCAAATATTTCTCTTCAATCAAATAACATCACTCAAAAACTCTCTGGCTTAATTTTTTGCATCACTGGCGACTTATCAATGCCCCGACCTAAATTTATTGAATTAATAGAATCTCATGGCGGCAAATTTAACTCTGCCGTTTCCCAAAATACTAACTATCTTATTAGCAATGAAATTGACTCTAAATCTTCAAAATTTACCACTGCCAAAAAACTTAATATCCCTATAATTTCTGAAACTGATTTTATTAAACTATTAAACTATTAAACTAATAAACTATTTATCTACTTATCTATTCAACTAATTCATGATTTTTAAAAATTATTCCGAAACCGCCTCGCTTTTAGCTCAAAAAATTAAAGAGGAATTTAATGGTAACTTTTCTTTAACTTTTATCAATCCAGAATCAGAAAATTTTGCTCAAAAAGTCGCCGAATACCTAAATTCCAACTTAGATGAATCCATTCATCCTCAAAACCTAGTTATTATTGACAATGGCCTTACCCCTTCTGTTGAATACAACGAATTTACCGATGAAATCAGAAAAAATCACCCCAGCACCGATATCATTATTGCCATTCCTGTCATTCCCGAATCAGAGAAAGCCACTCTGTCTCAAAATTGTGATACCCTTCTGTATCTTCACGCTGATCCTTATTTTTTCTCCGTGGATCAATTTTATGAATTGCCCTCTTTTTAGCAGAATTACTATCAAACTGCTAATATACACATCAAATTAAATAAAACCTATTCTTACACATTATTTACATATCATAATATATTAAACAATATCAAATGAAACTCTTTTTTGGCTTAGGCAACCCCGGTAAAGACTACGAAAATACCCGCCACAATCTTGGCCAAATGGTCATAAAAAAATATGTAGAGACGCACGATCGCGCGTCTCTACTTAATAAGTCTAAGTTGCAATCTCAACTTTGTGAAATCAATAAAAATATTTTTGCTGTCTCTACCGAATACATGAATGTTTCCGGAACTTCGGTTCAAAAAGCAGCCGCCTTTTATAAAATCTCTCCGGAAAATATTTACATAATTCATGACGATTTGGATCTGCCCGTGGGGGAGTGGAAATTACAATTTGATCGTGGCCCCGCCGGCCACAACGGCGTTATTTCCACTATCGAAAATTTAGGCACTCAATCTTTTTGGCGGATCAGAATCGGCATTGGTAAACCAGAATTTGAAGCCGTCGAATCTTATGTCCTTAAACCCTTCTTCGGCGACGAAAAAGTGCTTATTTCCCAAACTATTGATAAAATATCGGAAGAAATAGAAAAAATTTTGGGCTCGTAGTTAAACGGTATAACACGTCATTCGCATTGACGCATTGGGGGTTCAATTCCCCCCGAGTCCACCGAGTCCGTCCGACGGAGTTTACCCGCCGTGGCGGGCCATGGTCCACATCATTTTTCTCCTCTTGTTTCCCTCCCACCACAGGTCTATTATATGAACATGCGTTCATGTAAATGCGAACTTAAAAATAAAATTGAATTAAAAGAAGTGGGGGACTTATCTAAATTATTAAAAATAATTTCCGACCACAGCCGTCTACAAATTTTAGGCATTCTTCAAAATGGGGAACACTGCGTTTGCGAGCTGATGGAGCACACCAAACTTTCCCAAAGTTTAATATCCCACCACCTTAAAGACCTTTTGGATGCCGCTTTAGTTTCCAAAAGAATCGATAGCAAGTGGTCCCATTATTCCTTAACCAAAAAAGGTCAAAAAATTACTAATTTAATTTTTAAAATCAAGCTATGAAAATCCAAGTTTTAGGCTCCGGTTGCCCCACCTGTAAAAATTTATTTGAATTAACTAAAAAAGCCGTTGAAGAGCTAAAAATCGAGGCTGAAGTCGAATACTCCACTGATGTCTCCAAAATTATTGAAATGGGCATAATGCAATCTCCGGTTTTAGCCATCGACAACAAAGCAGTTATGGTCGGCTCCGCTGACATAAATAAAATCAAAGAGCTTATTAAAAAATCTCAGACTTAAACCATGGATATTTTTTATCCAATCCAGATCTTAGCCAATACCGCCACTTCAAATTGGCTTGGTCTAGCCAAAGATTCTTATTTAGGTACCGCTCTTAATTTTTTTATTTACGACACCATTAAGATTGGTCTACTTTTAGTTTTTATCAATTATTTAATGGCGATTACTCGCTATTATTTCCCCACCAATAAAGTCAGAGATTTGTTAACCAAAAGACGTTGGTATGGCCTAGATTATTTGTTTGCCGCCTTTTTGGGAGTAGTCACACCCTTCTGTTCCTGTTCATCTATTCCCTTATTTATCGGTTTTTTAAGTGCCGGTATTCCCCTTGGAGTTACCTTTGCCTTTTTAATCGCTTCACCTTTAGTTAATGAATCCTCACTAATTTTATTTCCCGCTTTGTTTGGGCTAAAAACAACCATTATTTACAATGTGGTGGGAATTGGGGTGGCTGTTATTGGGGGAATTATTATTCAAAAATTACATTTAGAAAAATATGTCAATGCCAAATTATTAAAATATAAATCCAAAGTGGACCTTGAAATAGAAAATGGTGACAAAAAAATGGAGTTCAAAAATTTATTGGGTTATTGGTGGACCGATGGTATCAAAATTACCAAAAATATTTTTCCTTATGTCATTTTAGGGGTTGCTCTCGGAGCCATAATTCATGGTTTTGTCCCCTCTGTTTTAATAGAAAAATATTTAGCCATAAAATCTTGGTGGGCAGTGCCAGTGGCCACACTTTTGGGAGTGCCGCTTTATGCTAATTCGGTGTCAGTAATTCCTATTATCGAGGCCTTGGTGGGCAAGGGGATTCCCTTAGGCACCGCCCTAGCTTTTATGACGGCAACTGTGACACTTTCTATTCCCGAAGCCCTAATTCTCAAAAAAGCCATGAAGTGGCAACTGTTAGCTATTTTTTTTGGAATCACCACCATCGGCATAATGTTAATTGGCTATTTATTTAATTTTTTAAATTAAACAAAAATTAATTTATCATTTTTGTAAACAGGTATAATACTCTTAGAATGAGAGTTGCTAAACCCACCGCCATTAGCGAAACTTTGTCCTTGTTTAAGGATAATATTGCTAAAAGAAAAAAATACGTTAAAAATGAATTTCAGGCTTATGGTCTAGAGCTGGCCACCGAGCTAGACGATTGGAAAAACAAATCTCTCTATATTCGTCTCGCCAAAACCGAGGACCGAAAATTGTTGGAAAAAGCTCGCTATTTTGTCAAAGACCACTCACCCGGTCAAATCAAAACCCCTTATCGTCTTTTTATGTGGAAATTAAAACAGCTTCACCTGGAAACTTTTGAAAAAGAAAATTCCTAAGCTCCCGCTAGTGTATAATATTCTGTTTATGAAATTCGCTTTAAATATGTTCAAAAATAAAAAAGTTTTAGCCATTATCGCCATTGTCTTAATTGTCCTATTTATCGTCATTAATCGGGTTCAAGCTCAAAAAGCTAAAGATCCCACAGTTTTAAATACCCAAAAAGATACTATTATTACGCCTGTAGTTCAAAATATTAAAACCGATTTAACTCTAGCTGGCTCTGTCAATGCCAGTGAAATTGCTTCACTTCGTTTTCAAAATTCTGGTAAGTTAGTCTGGGTTGGGGTCAAAGTAGGGGACCGGGTTAAAAAATATCAGGCCATTGCTTCTCTTGACAAAGCTCAGCTTCAAAAAAGTTTACAGAGCCAATTTAACAACTATCGCACTAACTTAAGTCAATTTTGGGACACTCAAAAAACCTACAAAGATCAAATTGTCACTGACACTGTCCAAAGAATTTTAGATCGTACTCAATATTCTCTCGATAATACCGTCATTAATTATGAAATTGCCGACATGGCCATTGCCGAATCCACTTTATATTCTCCGATTGCTGGTGTCGTCACTGGCATTGACCAACCACTCACCGGCACCAACATTACTCCCGCTACCGCCACTTTTACCATCATTAATCCCGCTTCTGTTTATTTCAAATCCGAAATCGATCAAGAAGACGTCTCTAAAGTTAAAGTCGGGCAACTTGCCACCGTTACCATCGACGCTTTTCCTGGGATTAGCTTTGATTCCGAAATTACCTACCTTTCCTTTATCCCCGTTGAAGGTCAAACTTCGACAGTCTATGAAATTCGTTTCAAACTTCCCGTTGACAACAAAGATTTAACTTATCGCCTTGGTATGGACGGTGATTCTGTAATTACTTTGGCCGAACAAGACAACGCCCTCACTGTTCCGATTGATGCTCTAAATGATGATAATGGAAAAAATTATGTCTGGGTAAAAGAGAATGATAAATTAGTTAAAAAATATGTCTCCATTGGCATCGAAAATGACACCGAAGTTCAAATATTAGAAGGCTTAAATCCAAATGACTCAGTCGTTATCAAAAAAATCTAATTCCGATATTCCTGTTTTAGAACTTAAAAATATTGTCAAAACTTACACTTCTGGCAACACTGTTTTCAATGCTCTTGATGGTGTTTCAATTTGTATTCACCGTGGCGAATTTGTCTCTATTACGGGTCCCAGTGGTTCCGGTAAATCCACTTTGATTCATATTGTTGTCTCTTAGATAACCCGACTTCTGGTCAAGTTTTACTCGAAGGACAGGATATTTCTCATTTTAATGAAGAGGAATTAGCTAAAACCAGAAACATTACTTTGGGTTTTGTTTTTCAACAGTTTAATCTTCTCGCCAAAACTTCTGCCACCGAAAATGTTTCTTTACCGCTTTTATATTCTGATATCCCTAAATCGGAACGTCTGCCAAAATCAATCGAAATGTTAACTAAAGTCGGTTTAGCCGACAAATTAAATAACACTCCCGCTCAGCTTTCCGGTGGCCAGCAACAGCGTGTGGCCATTGCCCGAGCTCTCATTAATAATCCCAAAATTATTATGGCCGACGAACCCACTGGTAACTTGGATTCCAATTCCGGCAAAGAAATCATTGCTCTTTTTCATCAACTTCACAATGAGGGCCGCACCATTATTTTAGTTACCCACGATATGGAATTAGCTCGTCAAGCCCAAAGAATCATTATTATTAAAGACGGTAAAGTCACCAGTAACCCATGTTAAAACCATCAATTGAAGATTTAATTCGCAGTAGTTTTCGAGCCGTCTTAAAAAACAAAAGTCGCACTTTACTCACTTCTCTTGGCGTTATTATCGGTGTCACTTCAGTTATTTTATTAACTTCAATAGGTAATGGTCTCAAAATTTACGTTAATCAACAATTTGAATCTTTAGGCAGCAATACTATTTTCGTTAGTCCTGGCAAAATTTTTAATGACAATGGTGGTTTCAGTAGCAGTGGTCGAAGTTCCTTAGTTACCACTTCTTTCACTGAAAAAAATATTAACGATCTTAAAAGAGCTCTTAAAACCAATTTAGTTATGCCATTAAAAACTACCGTAGTTGAGGCTAAATCGAACAATACTAAAAAAACTGCTACTCTGATTGGCACTAATTATCTTTATGGTCCTAATAATAATTCTGTTCCCTCTGCCGGCAATGGTCGTTGGTTTAGCAAAGAAGAAGAGGATAAAAAAAGTGACGTTGCCATTTTAGGCGCTACTATTGCCGCTGATCTTTTTCCCAATGGCAATGCTCTGGGTAAAAAAATTGTCGTTAATAGTAAAAATTTAAAAATAATTGGCGTAAATGATAAAAAAGGTAGTAGCTTTGGCGGCCCAAGTGTTGATGAATATATTTATGCTCCTTTTGGAATTGCTGCCGATATCGCTGGTGACCAAAATATCCAAGAAATCGTTATCAAGGCTCCAGATAAAACTCAAATTGACACTACAAAAGAAAAAATAAAAAATGTTCTTCTGGAACATCTTGATAAAGACGCCTTTTCCGTTTTTGATTCCGCCCAACTTCTAACTTCCATCAACTCTATTATTAGTACCCTGACTATTGCTTTAACTGGCATTGCCGCTATCTCTTTAGTTGTTGGTGGTATCGGCATTATGAATATCATGCTAGTCACTGTCTCAGAAAGAACCAGGGAAATTGGTTTAAGAAAAGCTATTGGTGCCTATCCTAGGGCAATTTTGTTACAATTTCTTTTTGAAGCTGTGATTCTTTCCGGTCTTGGTGGATTTATTGGTATTCTCTTGGGATCCTTAGGAACCATGGCCATCAATAATTTCTTTCCCGCCAAAGTCACTTTCTCTTCTATTACCCTAGCTTTTGGAGTCTCATTTTTAGTCGGTATTATCTTTGGAGTTGCCCCTGCCCGTAAAGCCAGTAAACTTTCCCCGATCGAAGCTTTGAGATACGAATAGAAATAGTGTTATAATAAGTACATATGGCATATCAACTTTTTTGTCGTGAAATCTGTCCACTTATCAATAGTAGTGAAGTTTCCGTAGAAGAAAAATATAAAAACGAAATCGTCCGTCGTCGGACATTTAACGCTGGTGTAAATAATATAATTCCATTCATTAATGTTTATGTCCCAGAAAATTTAAAAAATGGTATTAATCTTCCAGAAGATATGGACGCCTGTCCAGATATGGTTCATAGATATGGGTTTGCCTTAAAAAGAAATCTTGGAGGTGAAAGTGGCGACATAAAATGTCCCTTCGCAGACGATATATTCGCTACCGGTGGAAGTGAAAAACCAAAAAACAATAATGCTGCGCTCTAAAATACGAGTAAATTCTATTCTTCCAAAACCTTGACTCTTTTATCTAAATCTTCAATTCGATAACTAAAAATCGCTCTCGATTCTCGACCGTCGTGTATTTCCTTTGCTAATCCATCGACTAAATCAAAAATTTTGGAATGCCATCTTTCGTTACTCGACTCAATTTTATTTTCTAATTTTCTAATACTATCGTTTAACTCAGATTTGGTCGCAAAAATTGTCTTTAATTTTTTAATATCATCATTCGATAACATAAAATTATTCTACAGCTTTTCTGTTAATATTATTTAAGTGAAACAGGAATTAAAAAATCATTTATTACCACTCTTAGCTATCTTTGTTTTAACTTCTCTTTTTTGGATTTTTCAAAAAACAGTCTGGTTTAATTTTATTTTTCTTTTTTTTGGTCTTATTTGGGGTGCTTTTCTTTTAGACATCGATCATTTAATTTATTGGTTTTATTTGAAACCTAACTTAGAGGAAAGTGAACTGGCCAAAAGTGCCTGGAAAAAGGGGGATTTTAAGTCGCTTTTAAAACTTTTAGAATCGACTCATGAAAATCACACCGATCTTATCTTTCATCACTATTTTTTTCAAATCGTTTTAACTTTTATTTCCTTTTTTGTTTTCACTTCTACTAGTAGTGTTTTTGCCAAATCTCTACTTTTAGCCATCAATATTCATCTTTTGGTCGACGAAATCAAAGATTTTAAAAACAATCCCGAACACCTAAAACTCTGGCTCTTCGCCCGGGAAAATAAACAGTTGCCAACAGACTCCTTAAAATATTATCTGTTAACTTTTGTGGTTCTCAATCTTATTTTTACTTTTATTCTTTTTAATTCCCGATGACCCAAATTTCTCCAGAATTAATGGCTCAAGCCAAAAAATATCTCGCTCCATCACAGGATGCTCTCATCAACGATGTTCAAACCGTGCTCAACAAATTAATTGGAGATCATATTAATGATTATTCTTTTTTGGTCTCGCCGATTTCCAAAGCCTACGAAGGTTATCTCAAAG
>JBAZWK010000005.1:0-38616 GCA_041660365.1 Candidatus Shapirobacteria bacterium
GTAAATTAAAATCAATCCCTGAATCAAAATTGCTAATTTAAACACTCCGCCAGTCACTATCAATAAACTGTGATATCTAATCAAATCGTAAATAATTCTTAAAAATACATATAAAAATAGGGGACTTAATGCCGTTAAACTGATCAAAAATATTTGTGATTTATCACGACTCTCTTTCAAAGCCTTAATCGTCAAATAAGGTTCCCTCATTAACTCGTACCAATTTCGTCCCAAAAAATACCCTTGTCTAACGCCTATTAGCGTCGTCAACTTGAACAATTTCTTTATTCGTTTTCTTATCATATTCCCAAAGTTTCTGAAATTGTTTCTTTGCCCTTATAAGTCTAGACTCTACTGCTTTAACGCTCAGTTTCATCAATAAGGCAATTTGACTGCTTTTCAGATCCTCTACATATTTAAGTCGCAAAATTTTGCCATAGTCTGCTCTCAGCTCTTCGATAGTTTTTCTAATTTCACTTTTTAATTCCTCTTTTAAAACATCGCGCTCTGGGGTTAAAGCCTCCTCGGCGATTTCCTCAAATTCTGGATTAACCGAAAATAAAATAGTTTTTAATTTTTTCTTTCGGTAATAATCGGTGATTTTATGTTTCGCAATGCCGCAGATAAATGAAAATTCACTGCATTTTCCATTAAAATTTGGCATCGCCCTATATGCCGCCAACAAAACATCTTGGGTCAATTCTTCCACCACATCCTCATCACCAATTTTCTGCCTCACAAAACCCGCAATACTTTTCTGATATTTTTTAACTAATTCTTCCATCCGTACCGCTACTTTACCATATTTATACTTTTTAATTTCAAAAAACTGATAAATTCCTCTAGATTTTTTACTCCACTAATTAACATTTCTTCGTAAATATCTACACTTGAAAATTCTTTATGGTATTTCGGATTATTACAAACTTGAGATTTTATTTCTAAAATAGTTAATCTATTTTCCGGAGTAATTTTATCATTAATTAAGTTCTCAATTTTACCTGTTTTAAGGTCATTTTTATTTAATAATCTAATATCAATTTTCCAAATATTTTCTTTATTGTCTAAATATTTAATCCCAATATATAAACTCTTCGGCCTATTTTTATCTTCAACATTTCGATTATCAGATAAAATCATCGATTGAATTTTTTTATTTGAAAATAATTTTTCGACTATTTCCCAATAATTTATTTCCAAAATTTCATTTTCCAAAACTAAATCTATATCAATATCTCTCCACACCATCAAGCCGTATTTTAAACTTCCCACCACGTTTACTTTTCCATACTGAGATAAAATTTTTACTAAATTTAGCTTTTCAATTACTTCTTTCGCTTCTCTCTGTAACTTCTCTTGGTTACTTAATAATTCACTTTGTTTTATCATCAAGAGAATTGTAGCAAAAATACTTCTTTTCTCATTTTTTAGCTTATACTTAATTATGATTTTGCTGCCCAGTAAAAAATCACATCCGCTCCAGCCTTTGGCTCGCTCACTGCGCCTCGATATTCTAGAGATGATTAACCACGCCGGCTTTGGTCACATTGGTGGTTCTTTTTCTTCCATTGATATTTTAATTTCTCTCTATAATTCGGGAGTTTTTAATTTTGACAAAGATCATTTTATTTTGTCTGCTGGTCACATTTGCCCCGCTCTTTACGCCGTTTTGGCCTACGAAGGAAAATTTCCTCGGGAAGAGTTGTTAACTTATGCTCAGTTCGCCTCTCGTTTACAGGGTCACTCTAATTTAGACACTCCCGGTGTTGAATACGCCTCTGGTTCTCTAGGTCAAGGTTTATCTTTTGCTTGCGGTCTGGCTCTTGGCGATAAAACTCATCACACCCTTTGTTTAACTACCGATGGCGAACACAACGAAGGTCAAATTTGGGAGGCAGTTGCCTTCGCCAACAAATATCATCAGGGAAATTTAATTAATATTGTTGACTGTAATGGCTACCAATTAGGCGGTTCCACTAAGGAAATGATGCCTCTTGACGAGTTGGCCTCTAAATATCTTCACTTTGGTTGGACGGTTACCACTGTTGATGGTCACAATTTTTATGCTTTAGAAAAAGCCTTAAGAACAGCCAAATCATCAACTATTTACCCCTCATGTATTATTGCCAAAACTACTCTCGGCAAAGGTGTTTCTTTTATGGAAAATAATTTCGAATATCATGACGTTAAAAAATTACCTGAAGATATTTATTTAGCCGCCAAAAATGAACTCCAAAAATATTGATAATAAATCTATTCGTCAAGCTTTTGCCGATACTCTTTTTGAATTGGCGGTCAAAAATCCTCAACTCTATGTGGTCGATATTGGTCTCCGTCCTTCCTTGTATTTAGATAAATTTGCGGCTCGTTTTAAATCCCGTTTTATCGAGGCCGGCATTGCCGAATCCGACGCTGCTGCCATCGCCGCCGGTTTAGCCGCCGGAGGCAAAACCGTCTTTCTCACCTCTTTTGCCTGTTTTTCCCCCTCACTTAATTGGGGAGTTATTCGCCAATCTATCTGTTATAACCAAAAAAATGTCAAAATTATTGGTTCTCATGCCGGTCTCATGAGCGGTGACTTGGGTGCCACTCATCAAATGCTTGAGGATGTCGCCTTGATGCGCTCTTTGCCAAACATGGAAGTCTTCGCCCCCCTTGATGCTGTCGAAATGACCAGGATCTTACCTGTAATTGCTCATAGTCCTCACCCGGCTTACATTCGTTTGCCCCGTGTTTCCACTCCGATTGTTTATCCCCAAAAATTGTCCTTTACTATTGGTAAATCTCAGATTCTAAAGCCTGGTAAAGATATTTCTGTTTTGGGTTATGGTCCCATTTTATCAGAACTTTTTGTCGATGATTTTAAGAAATATTCTTTAGAAATTATTAATTGTTCTTCTCTAAAACCTCTCGATTCAGAAACAATTTTAAAATCAGTCAAAAAAACCGGCCGCTGTTTAGTTATTGAAGATCACCAAAAAAATGGGGGACTTGGCGATGCTGTTGCTAGTTTAATCCTATCTTCAGGTCTAAAATGTAAGTTCATTCATCTCGGTGTCAATGATTCTTTTGGTCAGTCTGCCCTAAATTATTTTGATTTATATCACTATTACGGTCTTTCCCCTCTAGCCATTCTTCAAGCCCTTAAAAGTTTACTAAACAAAAAATGATTCCTCTAAAACAATTATTGTCAGAATATCAGCAAAAACACCAGGCTATTCCCGCTTTTAATATTGATTCTTTTGAAATTTATCAAGCCGTCGAAGCCGCAGTGGCGCAAACCAATTTACCCTGTCTAGTTCAGCTTTCCGCGGGCGAAGATAATTTTATTCATACCGAAAGGTTGATGATATTAGTCAAAAAAGCCAATGCTGAAGGCCTGCCAATTTATTTAAATATGGACCACGGCGCCGATACCCGCCGTCTCGAAAAATGTCTTTCTCTTGGCTTTGATATGGTTCATTTTGATGCCTCTAAAATGGATTATTC
This sequence comes from Candidatus Shapirobacteria bacterium, assembly GCA_041660365.1. Classification (GTDB taxonomy): domain Bacteria; phylum Patescibacteriota; class Microgenomatia; order UBA12405; family UBA12405; genus UBA12158. The sequence continues at coordinate 3,490 of JBAZWK010000005.1, forward strand.
CACTGCTTTAGAAACCAGTAAATTCTTTGTCCAAAAAATGAAAACAGCCTATCCCAAGGCAGTTATAGAAGTGGAGTTTAATCATATTAATTTAGTTGAAGCTGCCCCCGCTCCCGATTCTTTTACTATTCCAAAGCAGGCTAAAGAATTTATGGATGCCACTGGCGCTGATTTATTTGCCGTTTCCATTGGCAATCTTCATGGGGTTAATGTCAATTTCCCTGAACATCTTGATCTTGGTCTTCTCTCAGAAATTAAAAAAACTTTAGGTGATGCTTTTCTAACTCTTCACGGCGGTTCTGGCATTCCTCTCGATCAAGTTCAAAGTGCTATCAACTTAGGCATTACTAAAATTAATATTAATACTGACCTTCGTCTCCGCTTCTTAGATTCTCTTCGTCATCAATTGACTCTGCAAAATAGTGAAAAAATTTATGAATATTTTGATCCTGTCGTTACTGATTTAAAAGAACTAATTATTCAAAAATTAATTAGTTTTTCCCAGCATGTTTGACGTTATTTCCATCGGTGCTGCTACTGCCGATATTTTTATTAAATCCCGGGATTTATTGGAAAACAGGCGTTTTTTGTCTTTAAAAAAATCTAGTAAAAATGAAATTACTGAGTCACTGATTTGTTCCGGTGGCGGGGCTACTAACGCCGCCACTACTTTTTCCCGTTTAGGTCTTAAAAGTGCCGTTATTTCATTAATTGGCGCCGACCCATTTTCTCAATATATTATTAAAGATTTAGATCGGGAAAAAATTGACACTCAATTTTTAGTTGCTCATAAAAATGACACCACTGATTTTTCAGTTATTTTAGTGGCTTCCGATGGTACCAGATCGATTTTAACCAATCGTGGTAATACCAGTTTAGACAGTAAAAATATTCCTTGGTCCAAAATAAAAACCAAATGGCTTTACCTTACTTCTCTTGAAGGCAATCTGGGACTTTTAGAAGAATTAATTGGCTGTGCTTTAGAAAATGACATCAAAATTTCTTTTAATCCAGGCCATCGGGAATTACAACAACGTCGGGAATTAATTCCGCTTTTAAAACACCTTGATTTCTTGCTTTTAAATCGAACTGAAGCTGAAATTTTAGCTAATACCAATCATAAAAATCCCTTATTTTGGGACAAATTAAGAAAGATTTCCCCAATAGTTGCCGTCACTAATGGTCGTCTCGGCGCTAAAATTTTAACCCCCACTGACACTTATTTTTCCCCAATCATTAATGTTAATCCCATCGACGAAACTGGTGCCGGTGACGCCTTTGGTTCGGCCTTTGTGGCCGGTCTGGCCTATGGTCTTTCCCTACCAGAATGTCTTAATTGGGGCATTCGCAATTCTGCCTCTGTTGTTTCTGCCCTTGGCGCCAAGCCCGGTATCCTGAGATTAAAAGATATTAATAATTCTGAATTTGAATTAAAATAATGCTTTCTAATTTATTTTTTTATAAATTAATTTTTAAAAATTTTAAATTAAATTCGTAATTCGTAATTGTTAATTTGTAATTATCTTTATGCTTCCCAAGCCTGATAAAAATTTTAGAAAAAAATCTGCCGAGCAACTCGATCTCGTCGAAACTATCAGCGATGCCGATAAATTAAAGAAAAAACGTCGGACTTTAATCATTTTTTTAATTTTAACCATTGGTCTCAGCCTTTCCTTTTGGGCCTATCGTCAATTCAAAGATTTTAACTTTTCTCAATTCAAACTTCCCGAAATTCCTTTAAAATTACCCACTTTACCTCAGTCAAAATTAAGCCTAAATATTCCCGAAAATTGGACTTTTGAAATTTTATCTTCTCCTCTTGCTATTTCTCTTACAACTATCAACCCTATTCCCTACGCCAAAAAATATTTGCCCGAAGGTGTGGTTGTTACTGAAAAGTTAAATTCCGCCCCTGATTCTTTAGAAATAAATTCTCAAATTTCCACTCCCAAAATTAACTTTGAAATTTATGCCAAAATTCCTGGCAATATCACTCCATCTTCTCCTGAAATTGACCAATTCGCCAAGCTCGTCGAAACCTATTATTGGTATCAGTTAAATAATACTAAATAGTCGGACTTGGCTCGGGGCTAACACTCGGGCAAACAATCTTTTTTTCACTACCATCACTAAACCAGTCTTTTTTACCACAAACTTCACTTTGATACAAACCATCTGGAGTTGGCCATTTTTCATTTGTCTTATTTTTTAATAATTCCTTCATCATCCGATTCCAAATTGGCGTAGCTCCAGAAATTCCTGATGCCACCCAACTCATCGGGGAGCTGTCATTGTTTCCCACCCATACGGCCACTAAATAAGAAGGTGTCCAACCAATACACCAATTGTCTTTTAAATTATTGGTTGTTCCCGTTTTCACCGCCACTGTTTTTCCAGAAATATTTAGTAAAGAATTTGTCCCAAACACTGGGCTTCTGGCCTCATTATCACTTAAAGCACTATTTATTAAAAAAGTGTTTTTCTGGTCTAGTATTTTTTCCGATTCCACTTGTTTTTGATACACTTTTTCCCCCAAATAATTATCGACTTCTAAAATCGGATTAACTTTTACTTTTTCGCCTAAATTAGCAAAAATGCTGTAAGCTCCGGCTAAATCAATCATTTTTACCTCTCCTGCCCCCAAAGCCAGTGACAATCCAAATCTCGATCGGTCGTCCCAAGTACTTATACCCATTTTTTGGGCTAAATCAATCATATTATTTATGCCGTCCTCATTTAATAATTTCACTGAAGGGATATTTAGAGACGAAGCCAAGGCAGTTCTTAAAGTTACTGTTCCTAAATATTTTCCAGTGTAGTCAACCGGACTGTAAGCTTTTTGCCCCGGAATTTGATAAGTTATTGGACTGTCTTCAATTGTTTCCCTCAAATTTCGACCTTGTTCTAAAGCCAGTAAATAATTGATTGGCTTAATCGATGATCCCGGTTGCCTTAATCCCTGAGTTACCACATTAAATTTACCGTCAATATCTTTAGCAAAATAATCCTTCGATCCCACCATTGCTAAAATATCACCTGTTTTAACATCTAAAACCATTGCTGCCCCATTACTAATTCTTAAATTTTTGGCTTTATCTATTTCTTCTTTGGTAATTTTTTCTAAACTTTGTTGAGTGTTCAAGTCTAAACTAGTTTTTACGCTTAAACCCAATCTCTCCACATTACTAAAACCTAAACTTTCTAAATAATTTTTTACATAAAACACAAAATGTGGTGCCAAAATTTCTCTTTTATCTTCCAAAATTTTTATTTCCACTTTCTTTGCTGCCTCTGCTCCGTTCCTATCAATAGAACCGCTACTGACCATTTCATTCAAAACATACTCTTGTCTATTTTTGGCTAAATTATATCCTTGAACAGTAAAAGGGGAGTAAGAGCTTGGTGCCGCCGGCAAAGCTGCTAAAAATGCCGATTCGGCCAAATTTAGATCACTCACTTTTTTTCCAAAATAACGGTTGGCTGCCTCGGCCACCCCGTAAATATCGCCGCCATATGGCACTTGATTAAAATATCTTTCCAAAATTTCATTTTTACTAAGTTTTCTCTCAAGCATTATCGCCAAAATTGCTTCTTTAAATTTTCTTGGCCAACTTTTTTCTCCATCTAAAAAGACATTTTTTACTAATTGTTGGGTAATTGTTGAACCCCCTCTCAATTTATCTCCGTCACTTTTTTTAAAATTATAAATTATTGCCTCTAAAATTCCCTTAATGCTAAATCCATGGTGTTGATAAAACTCTTTATCTTCTACAGCTATTGTTGCGGACACTAAACTTTGCGGAATTTCTGAAAAATTTATCCAACTTCGATCTTCATCGTCGTAAAATCGGTACAAAAGTTTACCGTTTCGGTCATAAATTTTGGTTGATAATTTTGGTGGATTATAAATTTCATTGACATTAGGCAAATTTCTAATTATCACCTGATAACCCCACCACAAGACTCCAGTAATTAGTATTGTTACTAAAAATAATGCTGGATATTTCCACCCAAATTTAAATTTATTTTTTTCCTCAATCACCGGGCTGGTGTTGACTTTAGAAGACATAATAGCCCGGCTTTTTTCCTCTTTTTTTTCTTTTTTCTTAAATTTAATTTTCTGAATTTTAAACACAGGAAGCTTAAACTTAAATTTAAATCTCAGTATTTTTATTTTTTTAATTTTTTTCTCAAGCAGTTTAAACAGTTCTAAAATTGGGCGGCCGATGTCTATTAAAAACCTAATTATTACTTTCATTTTTTGGACAATCTAAACAGTACCACACGCCGCTAATATCTTGAACACTGGGATGACTTTGCCATTCTGCATTGGGGTTACTTTCTCCTACTCCAACTTCTTTCCCGGTCGTTTTATCAATCAAAATGCTATTATTTAAAGATATTTTTTGGGTTGGTACAAATTCTTTTTTAAACAATTCGTTGTGTGAATCACAACCCTCATCTGGTACTAAAAACCCAGTTAAATTACAGACATTCATGGTTAACACTCCTTCCGGCTTTGAAAAGTTCTTCACTGCTTTATTCTCTAAAACCTTAGTCATAATTTTATTCCAAATAGGAGCTGCTCCGGTCGTTCCAGAAACCAAAGCACCCATTTTTGTGTCATCATTATTTCCCACCCATACTGCTACCACGTTATCGGGGGTGTAACCAACCGTCCAATTATCTTTCATATCGTTTGTTGTTCCTGTTTTTACTGCCACTTCAGGATGTTTTTTAATATTTAGCATTGAACCGCTACCAAAAACCATACTCCTGGCCCCATCATCAGATAAAATATTGGAAATTATGTATGAGGTTTCCGCAGATAAAACTCTTTCTCCTGGAACATAACTGTTTTGTTCCAGTACCTGATTATTTTTGTCAGTTACTTTTAAAATTGATACCAATTTTTGTTTGATTCCCATATTGGCAAAAACTCCAAAAGCCGTCGTCATATCGGTCATGTAAACTTCTCCACCGCCCAAAGTTAACGATAAACCGTAATCACTGGCATCTCTATAAGTAGAAATTCCCATGGCTGAGGCCGAGGCTACAAAAGTTTCTAAACCGTTTAATTGCAGCATTTTTACTGCCGGAATATTTAAAGAGCTAGCTAATGAATTTCTTAAAGTTTGAATTCCATGATAATTACCACCATAATTTGATGGGCAATAATTTTTTTGTCCTGACACTTGGAAACAAGTTGGATCATCATCAAAAATTGACGCTGCTGTCACTTTTCCAGTTTCAATTCCCACAGCATAATTTAGTGGTTTTATTGACGAACCTGGTTGTCTTAAAGCCGTAGTGACATTATATTTCCCATCAATTTCGTTATCAAAATAATCCTTTGATCCCACCATTGCCAGAATTTGTCCCGTCTTAGCCTCAGTTATCATTGCTGCCCCATTAGTTACTTTTAACTTCGCTAACTTATCAATTTCTGTTTTAACCGTATTTTGGGCATAGTTTTGTAAATCTAAATCAAGAGTTGTCCAGACTTTCAATCCGCCTTCGGTCACTTTCTGAATGCCATACTTTTTTATTAGTTGTTCTTTGACATAAAACACAAAATGGGGTGCTAGTATCGAATTTTTACTTAAATTGTAATTTAGTTTTTCATTCACCGCCGCTTCATATTCCTGGGTATTGATATAGTTTAGTTCCTCCATTCTTTTTAAAACTAATTCTTGTCTCTTTTTTGCCGCGTCCGGATGAGCAAAAGGGGAATAATTAGTCGGTGATGCCGGTAGTCCGGCTATTAATGCCGATTCTGCCAAGTCTAAATCTTTGACATCTTTATTAAAAATTACTCTGGCTGCCGATTCCACTCCCCACATTGTGCCTCCATATGGTGTTTGGTTAAAATACATTTCTAAAATTTGGTCTTTGTTATACAAAGATTCCGTGGCAATAGTTAACACGGCTTCTTTAATTTTTCTTTTCCAGGTCCTTTCTGGGGTTAATAACGCATTTTTAACCAATTGTTGGGTTAAGGTTGATCCACCTTGTAGTCTGTTTTGGAACACTGTTCTAAATAATCCTCTCAATATCCCCTTAAAATCAAATCCACCATGATTATAAAAATTATTATCTTCAATGGCTAAAGTGGCCTTAATCAATTTCTCTGGCACCTCATTCAAGGTTACGCTGGTTCTTTCCTTGTCCGTAAAAATTTCATAAAGCAATTTTCCATTTCTGTCCAAAATCTGTGATGATTCCGGATATTCCCCAGAGCTCAATTTTTTTGGATTTGGTAAATCTTTAAAAACACTTACTATCAAAAAAAACAACAATAATACTATTAATAACGCTCCGATTCGCCACCATCTATTGAGGAAGATACGTCTTTTTTTGGATTTCTTCTTTTTGAAAATCATTTAATTTTTGTTGTATACTTTTATCTTTTAATTCTCCTGTAATTATCTCGTAAGCCAAACTGGCTTCATCAATTTGCTTTAAAATTTGTTTTTTTTCAATGGAATCATTTCTGATTCCTAAGGCTACAGTATAAGCGTATTTTAGTTTATCTAAAGCCTGAACGCCACTCTCAAATGCTAACCTCTCTTCTCCGTTCTCAACTAATTTTCGACATTCTGCCATTTTTTTATCTGCTAATAACAATAAAATTCTCGCTTTTCTCTCTTCCCCAAAAGAAAATTTCTCCCATAACCAATTCCTGGCCTCTTTAAAAATATATAATGGATTTCCTGGTAAAATTCCTGTTTGTGGCAGTTTATAAATTGTTTTATCACCTATTTTTACGCTTTCTACCCTAATTGTATCTTCCATTTCTTCCCTATTAACTACTTCCAAACTGGCCCGAGAAACCGATACCAATAAAATCATTCCCGCCCCTGAAATCACTAATAAAATTATTAATATTTTTTTCCAATTCATTTTTGTTTTATCTATTAATCTATTTATCTATTCATCTAATATTGTACCCTTAATTATCCTCATGAAAAAATGCCTGACCTAAATTTACCAAAATCTTCTTACTCTTTGTTCTCATATATAAATATTGTCCCCAAAATAAAATTCTATTAATAATTTTTTTTATTTCGCTTTTATTTTGCTTTTGGAATTTAGGCTTTTTCCCATTTTTCCTATATTCATATCCCGTCGCTAAATATTCCTTTACCCATTTATTAGCTGCCAAAAACCTTTGGTAACTATTATCTTTATCAAAAATTACTTTCATCATAATTAAATCCATAGCATTTTTTAGATTTCTCTTTGATTTGGGAATTTCCAAAGCATTTTCGTCCAACCACAAATTAAAACAAAATTCATTTTCTTTTTCTTTTTTTCCAAAAACTCGGTGAGGAATTTGATTAATCAAAACATAAATCCGTAAATACAACCTATTCCACCATAATTCGTCAGCTTTGGTAATTATCAATAAATCAATATCTTCATTTTTTTTAGCCGCTTCTGCTGCTACTGATCCCGTTATCCCCACCATCTCTATCCCTTTTATTTTTATTAAATGTTTCTTTACTAGTTCTTCAGCTAATTCTATCTTTCTCTCATTAATTAAATTTTTAACCCTTTTTTCACCGTATTTTTTAATTGTTTTTTCTGAATAAACTTTTCCTGAAATTAATCTTAAAAACAGTTGAGTCGAATCAAGTTTCTGTCCGTATTTAAGAGCATACTTTTTACTTATTGCCACCACCTTTTCTAATCTTTCCATTATCTTATTTTACCCTCTCCCTGTTATAATATCTAAGTCCCAGATGAATAAAAACACTAGAAGATACCGCTTTTATGAGATGATTCCCGGCCTTTCTGCTTGGTCGGTTATCCTTTTTCCGATTTGGGGTTCATTTTTAGTTCCTAAACTAGTAGCCTATTTTGTCCTATTTTTTTTGGTCTATTGGTTTTATCAATCTTTCAAATCAGCCTTTTTTGCGATTTTAGGTTATTTTAAAATTCAAACTGCTAAAAATACTAATTGGCTAGAAAAATTCAACGAAGATTTTCGCGCCTCTTGGCTTCATTATCGCGATATTCATCATGTTATTATCATTTCTTCTTATAAAGAGCCTGTCGAAGTTATCGAAATGGCCTTTGGTAGTCTAGCCGCTCAAATCGACATTGACCTAAAAAAAATTCATCTTGTTTTAGCTCAAGAAGCCCGGGCCGGAGAAGTCAATAATCAAAGCACTATCAACTATTTTCAAAAAAAATACGCCAAAACTTTTGGCTCTTTAACTTTTACTGAACATCCTTTCGGTCTTCCTGGTGAAATTTCTGGTAAGCACACTAACGAGGCCTGGGCTGCCAAATATTTTAAAAAACATTTTATTGATACTAAAAAACCTGCCCGCTCGGCAGGCGGGTATAAAATTGAAAATTTAACTTTAACTTCTTGTGATGTCGATACTATTTTTAACCCCAAATATTTTTCCGCTTTAACTTACCATTTTGCCGCCGATCCTCGTCGGTATTTCAAATTTTGGCAATCACCAATTTTTTGGCATCACAATATTAATAGTGTTCCGGCCTTTATTAGAATCACTGGTACCATGGGTAATGCCATTCATATTGCCAACATTCAGGAACCTGACGGTCTCTTTTTTAATTATTCCTGTTATTCCTCTTCTTTTAAATTAATTGACTCTGCTGGTTATTGGGATCCCGATATGATTCCTGAGGACTGGCATATTTTTCTAGAAACTTTTTTCTCTTCCGGCGGTCTTACTTCCGTTAACCCCATCTTTCTTCCCACTATTGTTGACGCCCCGGATGGCAAAAATTATTTTTCCGCTCTTAAGAATCGTTACAATCAATGTGTCCGTCATGCTTGGGGAGCTACTGATATTCCCTATGCCATTGAACAATCACGTCTTCATCCTGAAATTCCCTTTTTTACCCGAGTCCTAAGAATTTATAAATTAATGGAAACCCATTTTATTTGGTCCAGTAATTGGTTTATCCTAACTTTAGGCACTTCTTTGCCGGTGATTCTTAACCCTCATTTTTTTAATACTGCCTTTGGATACAACTTGCCCAGAATTTCCAATCTTATTTTAACCCTCTGCTTAATCCCAATGGCGGTTCTAATTATTCTCGACTGGAAGCTTCGTCCTCCTTACCAAAAAACTGGTTTTTGGAACATTGTCAAAAATATTCTTCAATGGCCTTTCATGCCCATTGCCACTTTGGCTATGTCTGTCTTGCCTGGACTTCATTCCCATACTCGTCTGATGTTGGGTCAACGTTTAGAATATAAAACCACAGATAAGACTTCTAGTGTAAAATAAAAGCAGCATGTTATATGCCCTTCTTTTTTTAATTCTTCGCTTACCTTCTCTGTTTGAACCGTATTGGTACGGTGACGAAGGTATTTATCTAACCCTAGGACAGGGGATTCGCCACGCTTTATTACTGTATCAACAAATTCACGATAATAAACCGCCTACTCTTTACTATCTCGCTGCTTTTGCCCAAAGCGTTTTTGGATTCCGTCTTTTATTGGCTCTGGTCATGATTCCTACTATTTATTTTTTTAATCGTCTTGCCAAAAAATTCCTTTCTCCTAAACTATCCCGTCTCTCGACTTTACTTTTTTTACTATTAACTTCTATCCCATTAATCGAAGGCAATATCGCCAATGCTGAGGTTTTTATGCTTTTACCCACCATTCTTGCCGTTTATTTATTTCTCTATCCTCTAAAATCTAAAATCTTATCTCTAATTCTTTCGGGGCTTTTACTTGGCTTTGCCTTTACTATTAAAGTTCCGGTGGCAGTTGAGTTTGCTTTTCTCTGTCTTTGGCTTCTCATTTTCCAAAAATCTAAAATCAAAAATCTTTTAATCTTCTCTTTTTCTTTTATTACTCCTATTTTTCTGTACACCATTTATTTTGCTCTAAAAGGCGCCTTTATGCCCTTTCTTTCTGCCGCCCTTCTCCAAAATTTTGGCTATCTATCTTCTTGGGCTGTCGGCACCCATCAGGCTTCTGCTACCTCTGGCGGCTTGCTTTGGCGGGCTTTAATTATGTTTCTCTCTTGGTTACTTTTTTACTTTTTTTATCGAAAAAAATATCTTACTAAAGATAGTTTATTTCTTTTATCCTGGTTTACCGCCACTCTTTTTGCAGCTCTTCTTTCTGGTCGGCCTTATCCTCACTATTTAATCGAAGTTTTACCACCTCTCTGTCTTTTAATTTTTTTCTTTCGTCAAAATATAAAAATTTCTTTGATAGTTATCGCCTTTTTTATCTATTCTTTAGTTCATTTTAAATTTTATTTTTATCCAGTCTTTTCTTATTATAATAATTTTTATTCCTATGCTTTAGGTAAAAAAACACTTACTGCCTATCGAGCTTATTTTGGTGTCGAGATGAATGATATTTATCAAATTTCTGACAAAATTAAATCATTGACCAACTCCTCGGACAGAATCTTTGTTTGGGGTGATCAATCTTTTATTTATCCCCTTAGTGATCGTCTTCCAGCCACCAAATATCTAGTTGCTTATCATGTGGTTGATTTTCAAGCCTATAACTTCACCCTTTCCCAACTTCAGGCCCAGACCCCTAAACTAATTATTTACTATCCCGAGCCCTCTCGCCCTTATCCTGCTCTAGACAAATTTATTTCAAATTATTATTATCTGGTTGATCAAATTGGTCAGGCTTATATCTTTGAACTACGACCCCAACTATGAACATTGTTTCCTCATTTTTTGGCAATCTAGGTAAATTTTGGCAAAATTCCTCGAATTCGCGTCTGCTACGCTTCAACATTTTTCTCTTTATTCTCCAAATTATTCTTATTCTCTGGTTTTTTAATCAACTACCGCCTCAAGTTCCTCTTTTTTTCTCTCAGAATTGGGGTTCAGCCTGGTTGACTTCTTCTACTTATATTTTTATTTTGCCACTTTTTTCCCTGTTAGTGATGCTTCTAAACTATTTCTTGGCTCTCTATTTTTATCAAAAAAAATTTTTATTATCTCAACTATTAGTCGTTTTCTCTTTTATCATTTCCATTTTTTCCACTATTTCACTTATCGAAATTATTAAATTAGTCACCTAATGTTTTTTTTACTCTTTTTAGTTATCACTCTGGCTTTTCTTCTTTCTTTTTTTGTTACCCCTTTGGTTATTAAAATTTTTCGTTCCCATAATTGGGTAGAAAATCCTTTAGAAAAACAAAAAAAAACTGGTAATGCCACTGCCACTTCCATTATTCCCCGAGGCGGCGGTTTACCCATCTTTATTAGTCTTTTAGTCACCTCTCTCGTCTTTTTACCTCCCGACAAACATCTGATTGGCATTCTTATGGCTTCATTTTTTACCCTGATTATAGGCTTAATTGATGATATTAAAGATATAAGTCCCGTTTTTCGACTCTCAACCAATTTTCTTACTGCTTTAATTGTGGTTGCTGCCGGTATTGGTATTGCCTATCTTTCGAATCCCCTTGGTGGCATTATCAACTTAACGGAACCCCAAATCCTGATTAATTTTTTAGGGACTCATTCTATTTGGATCTTTGCCGATCTTTTAGCCGTATTTTGGATAGTTTGGTGTATGAATTTTGTTGGTTGGTCCTCAGGTGTTGAGGGTCAACTTCCCGGTTTTGTTTCTATCTCCGCTATTTTTATTGGTCTTTTGGGTCTCCGTTATTCCACTGATACCACCCAATGGCCGGTCATTATTTTGGCTTTTACCGTTGCCGGTGCTTATCTGGGTTTTTTGCCCTATAACTTTTATCCCCAAAAAATTATGCCTGGTTATAGTGGTAAGTCCTTAGCTGGTCTATTATTGGCCGTGTTGTCAATTCTTTCTGGCGCTAAACTGGCCACTTTAATCTTTCTCTTGGGTATTCCCATGCTCGACGCTTTTTTTGTTCTTTTTTATCGCCTCATTCATCATAAATCTCCCTTTAAATCGGATAATAATCATCTTCACCATCAATTATTAAAATTAGGTTGGGGCCGCCGGCGTATTGCCGTTTTTTATTGGTCACTAACTTTGCTTTTTGGTTTGCTGTCTCTTTTTCTCAACAGTCAGCAAAAATTTTATACTTTTATTGGCATTGCCATTATTTTCTTTGCCTTTACTTTGAAATTTTTTCGGCGTATTTAGTTGAAATCCACCCATTCTCTGTGTCGTTAATTTTTATTTGATACCAATCGTTCTCTTCACTAATCATTTCATATTCTTCACCCGGTTTTACCCTATCAATTTCTTCAGAGTTGTTATTATCAGATTTTCTTACCCTTAACCAGCCGGTTTCTGTCTCTTTAATTTTAATCATCGTCTTGATTACTGTTGGCGTCGGACTAACAGTTATTGCCACGCTTTCTTTTTTTAATTTGCTGTCAATAATTAGTTGGTAGCCATCAACAATTTTTACGATTAAATCAACTGATTTATAACCTGAGTCACCGATAATTATATTTTTGTTTCCTGACTCTAAGTTATCAATTTTAATTGGGGTGTAACCTTTAAGTTCTCCTTCAATATTTACTGCTGCCCCACTGGGAATTGAACTCACTAAAATACTCCCTTTCTCTCTGTTATTTTCCATGGATAAAATATAACCACTGTCTTGGTTTTTATCACTAAAATCCCAGTTTATAACTGTACTGACATTATTTTCTAATTTTATTTCCCTACCCCAGCTTTTTCCTGCCCCATCATCTAGTTTAATCTCATTAACGCCTGTTTTAAGGTTATTGTTTTTGTAAGGTGTCATTCCGACTTCTTTACCGTTAAGGTATACTTTAGCTATGGGAGCACTTATAATTTCCACCCCTGATCTATCTGTTCCGCAGGCGCTCAAAAACAGAGCTGCTGCCAGCACACTGCCAATCATTATTGCTTCTCTAATCTTATTTTTCATTTCTATTCTCCTATTATATTTTATTTTGCCCTCTAAAGCTCCTTTATCTCCCTTCGTCTCGCCGAAGCCTACTGACGAAGGCAGATTAATTTCACCAACAATTACCCCAATTCCTGTTGTCACTCTGGGCTTGGTTGGTGACCTCGGTCTTGGTCGTTTTATTACTTCTACTGCTCGAGATAAAAAGGATTTTTCTTGGTCTTTCCAAAAAATTTCTCCCTGGTTGCTTACTCATGATTTTAATTTAGCTAATCTAGAAAGCCCAATTATTGCTGACTGTCCAACTGGTTTTACTGGCACCTTTACCTTTTGTGGTGATTATAAATTTTTGCCTTATTTAAGGGATAACAAGTTTGTTTTAAATTTAGCTAACAATCACATCTTAAATTATGGTTTAGATGGTTTAAAGCAAACTCACACCTTTTTATCTCAAAACAATATTACTTATTTTCCTGAATTTACTACTAAAACTATTAATGGTCTTACCTTTGGTTTCTTAGGCTACGATTTGATTTCTAATCCAAAATTAGATCCTCAAGTTTTAATCAATGATGTTAAAAAATATGATTCTACAGTTGATTGGCTTATCGTTTCCCTTCATTGGGGTAACGAATATTTACCCAGTGCCGAAACTTGGCGAGTTAATTTAGCTCACCAATTAATTGACGCTGGCGCTGATATTATTCATGGCCACCATCCCCATGTCTGGCAAAATTATGAGACTTATAAAAATAAGTTGATCTTTTATTCCTTTGGTAACTTTATTTTTGATCAATCCTGGTCCTATGAAACCTCCCATTCTCAAATCGCCGAATTAAAATTATCCAAAACTAAAGTCGAGTCTCTAAAACTCTATCCTATCGAAATCAAGTTCAACACCCAACCGGCAATAATCCCTTAAATACACTTTGGCTGGTATTCGCCTTTTTGATTCAGTTCCAACATTCCGTTCCAAGTAAAAAAATCTGCTGTTAATGGTCTAATTCTTAAACTATTACACTTATTTAATGCGGCGACTTCTTTTCGGCTGTCTATTACTAAAAAAGCCACTAATGCCACTAAAAAAATAATTGCTCCCGACCAGTAATAAAACTTTTTATCCATTTTTGATTACCAAAATTGCTAAAAATAATGGGAATTCAGCTCTCGCCTTGTTTTCTATTATAGCCATTCCACCCTCAGATTTCTTATCTGAAACCCATTCTTCCGTTTTCTCAATATAAAAGCCGTTGTCAAATAACATTTCACTAAAAGCTGATAGGGAATAATGGTAACTGTAGGAAATTTGGTTATTTTTTTTATCAAAAGGACTGGATTCTATGGGTATTTCTAATGGTGACATATAACTATCAATAATTCTTAATTGTTTTTTATCTTTTACTTCCCAATCACTATGTTTGGGAACTCTAAACGCTGGATGGTTAATTACCAATAATAATTCGCCGCCCTTTTTTAATAATTTACTTAAATTTTTTATCGCCCCAAAAGGTCTTTTCATATTTTGTAAAGACAAAATCATCGCCCCTTTATCAAAAGTGCCATAAATTTTTAATTCCTTGCAGACATCACCGGTTAAATAGCTATGTTTTGAATTTTTGTCCAATTTTTTGGCTTCATCGATTAATTCTTTAGACAAATCAATTCCCAAATATTCGTTGTCAACTTTTCTCCCCAAAATTCCTTGACCACAGCCAAAATCCAAGACTTTTTCTCCGGTCTTTAAATCCAATAATCTCAAAGCATTGGGCAATATTACCTGTTGATGGTAATAACTCCCTTCCACTCCAACACTTTTTTTATACCATTCACCAACTTGGCCCTTCCAGGCAGTTTTTTTTGGATCGTTTGTCCACATGACCTAGTTTATCATCAATAATTTATCAGGTGATAAAATATATTTAATATGAAATTTATCACCGGTTTTATTCTAGCAATAGTTATTATTGCGGTTATTGTTCCTGTTTTTGTTTTTCTTTATTTTTTTTCAGGTTCTCCCCGTGATCTCGGTGTTAAATATACTCCGGCCGATTACACCCAAATTCATCAGGAAATTGGCACCGAAGTTGTTGCCGCCACTTCCTCTGCTTCTATTAAAGATTCAATTCAATTTTCCGGTCAAAAAGAAATTAAAATTTCTCTAAATTCTGCCGAAATTACGGCTTATTTTAATGCCGATAAATATATCAACAACCCTTTAAGTCAAGTTCAAATTAAAATAAATCCCGATGGTACCGGTGAAGCTTCGGGAATTCTAAATCTCCAAAAGTTTGTTACTTTTGTTTCTTTAACCACTTCCACTGATGAAGTTCAAAAAGCCATTGATAAATTTCACATCAACGCCAATCCACCTTTTTACGCCAAGGGCACTGTCACTGTAGTGAATAACCAAGTTAATTTCAATTTTTCCCAATTAGAAATCGGTCGCATTCCAGTACCTGAAAATTATGTTTCCGAAAATCTAGGTGCCGTCAACAACTATGCCACTAAAACCTTAAATTCTATTCCCAATCTTCAAGTTCGTTCCCTAACTTTATCTGACTCTAAAGTTAATCTCGACGCCACCGTCCCGGAAAAAGTTATTAAAGTTGAAAAATAACTAATGAGTCTGGGTGGAAAAGAACAAACTATTCAAAATAATCTTAATCGTCTTGTAGACAGTAGGATAAAAACTCTTGATTATCCTAGAAAATCTTCAATTTTACGACTTTCCGCAGAATTAAAAACAAATGGTCAGACTGTTTTTCCTTTTCCTAGTTTTGATTCCAATAGTGGTCGAGTTCTTACCTATCCTTGGCAAACAAATGATATTTTGACCTATTCAAGAATGGATTCATTAAATGCTTTAATGGCCTATGCTGGGAATAACGAAACGGGTGAACTTTTAAAAGGAGCCTTGATTGATGATATAAAATCTGACAGCAAATTAACCATTCTAATTAAAAAATTGGTAGGTAAATTAGAAAAAATGGCACCAATAATCAGTATCGAGGACCCACATTTATTTTTAAATCAACCAACCAGGTTAAAATTAGTTGTTCCCAAAAAATACACCTCTAAAGTTGTTGATCTTCCCTTAGATCCACAATCGGAATTCCAACCCCTTTCACAAGGATTTATTGTTCCTATTGAAGTCGCTAAAAATTTAGTTGGTCAAATAATCAAACAATTAAGTGAAGAAAAATGGATAAATCAATTTACCGGAGAAGTTGTCAATCTGAAAACTGGCGGTCTAGTCGGTTCTTTCTACGATCAAAGCGATGCTAGCTATTTAGCTAAAATGTTAAAAAATTTTATAAATTAAAAATTTAATAAATTTATGAAAATTTATCTTCTTTCTCCTGTTGCTTCCCAAATGTTCAGTTCTGAAATGGTTTCAGATTTGAAAAATGTTGGTGAAGTAATTATTAATGATGTTATTAAACCAATTTCAGAAGTTGAAGCTATGACCGACTCTACGGATAAAATCATTGCTCTCGACCCGGATTTCTGTGCTTGGAATTTACCGAAAGAAGAATTAGAAAAAATAAATGGTCTCAAGGCTCTCTGTGTTCAATCGACGTCTTTTAGTTGGCTTGACACTGAATTTTTAAAATCAAAAAATATTCCTGTAATTAATATTAGAAATTATTCCACCGATTCTGTGGCCGAGTGGGCAGTCATAATGGCTATGAATGTCGCTAGAAAATTACCTTTAATTATCAAAAATAATTGGACAGGGGATTTTTCTCTGCATCAAGGCATGGAATTAAAAGGCAAAACTGTTGGCATTATTGGTCTTGGTCATATTGGCGCCCGTATCGCTGAAATTTGTCAAGGAATGGGTATGAACGTTATTTATTGGTCAAAAAATTCCGTTGCTAGCCAGTATCAAAAAGTTGAGTTAATCGATCTTTTTAAAACTGCCGATTTAATTTTTCCTTGCTTAGCTCAAAACGAAGAAACCAAAAATTATATCACTGACGAAATGTTAAATTCCATGAAAAATACGGCAATATTTATCAGTATAGTTCATAAAATTTATAATCATGATTTACTTCTTCAATTAGCAAAAGAAAACAAAATTTATGGTTATGCCTTTGAAACTCCAAATAAAGAAATGTTAAATTTCGAAGGTAATGTTTGGGCTGGTCCAGAACAAGCTTGGAACACTAAAGAATCTCTAGGTCGCAATCTAAAAATTTGGCAGGAAAATATTATCAAAGCCACTCAAAACAATTTTGAATTTAGAGTTAATTAATTCTCTTTCTTTTTCTTCGGCCAAAATTGGATTACTATAATTACCAATAATAATCCCAATGTTATCCAGGTAAACCACTGACTCAATCCATTATTATTTGTTGTCTTCTCAGTCGTTGTCGCCGTTGGATTAACCACTTCTTCACTCGGTGTAACGCTTGGTGTCGAAGTTATTGTTGCCGTCACTACTTTTGTCACTATTACCGGTGTTAATGTTGGGGCTGTCGTTGGTGCTGTCGTAGCAATCAACTGTATATTAATATTTGGATTAATTTTCTGCACTATTATTGGTGTCGGTGTGGCTGTTGGCGCAATGGTCACAATTCTAATGTTGGGAATAGTCAAACCCATAGCTGTTTTAGCACTTAATAATAAAAATAACCCAAAGAAAAAAATCGTTTGTGTATATTTCATCACCTGTATTTTACCCCTTTTGTCAAATTCTCGTCAAAAACGCGTTATAATTGCCTGTGATTCTAATTAAAAGCCCCGCCCAAATTGACGGCATTCGTGCCTCGTCAAAATTAGCTGCCGCTACCCTTAAATATACTGCCTCTTTTATTAAAGCGGGTATTTCCACTGAAGAATTAAATCAAAAAGCCCACGACTATATTTTGGCTCATAACGCTATTCCTGCTCCTCTAAATTACAATGGCTATCCCAAAAGTATTTGTACCTCTATCAATAATGTTGTTTGCCATGGCATTCCCTCTAAGAAGGAAATTCTCAAAGAAGGGGATATTGTGAATATTGATATTACTACTATTTTAAACGGTTATTTTGGCGATACTTCGGCCACTTATCCTGTCGGTAAAGTTAAAAAAGAAGCGGAGCTTTTAATCGACCGCACCAGAATTGCTATGTATCAAGCCATAAAGGTCGTCAAAGCTGGTAAATATCTCAACGACTGTGTTGGCCGGGTTATTGAAGATTATGTCACTCCTTTTGGTTATTCCGTCGTTCGGGATCTGGGTGGCCATGGTGTTGGTCTTAAATTCCATGAAGATCCTTTTGTTTTTCACCACTACACTCCGCAAAATCATATTTTGTTAAAAGAAGGGATGACTTTTACCATCGAACCCATGATCAACGCTTCCAAAAATTGGCATGTTTACATGGATGCCGATGATGGCTGGACCATTCGCACTGAGGATGGCTCTTTATCGGCTCAATTCGAACACACTATCTTAGTTACTCCCCATGGATCCGAAATTTTAACTAAGTTGTGATAACATAATCATATGCAACTTCTTGATGGTAAGGCTTTAGCTGAGAAAAAATTAGCCGATCTTAAATTGAAAATTGAAGATTGTGGATTGAAGATTAATCTCGATATTATTTTAGTCGGTACTGACTCCGCCTCTATTAAATATGTCGAGTTAAAACAAAAAAAAGCCGCTGAAATTGGTATTGGTGGTCAACTATATCGCTTGCCAGAAAATATTTCTTTAGAAGAATTACAAAAACTTATTGCCGCTCTAAATCAAAATCCTCAAAGTTCGGCATTTTTTGTCCAGTTACCAATTCCCAATCTTTCAGATACTTCCACATTATTGAACAATATTTCACCTCAAAAAGATGCCGATGGTTTAACTGCCGTAAACTTGGGACTTTTATTTCAACAAAATAAATCAGCTGTCCCTCCGGCCACCGCTATTGGTATTTTAAATTTACTTGATGAGTATCAAATTAATCTCGAATCGAAGAAAGCCGTTATCATTAACGATAGTCCCATTGTTGGTTTACCGCTTTTAGCTCTTTTTAATTCTCGTCATGCCACTGTGGCCATTTGTCACCGTTACACTAAAGATCTTTTAACCATCACTCGTGATGCCGACATCATTGTTTCCGCTACCGGGGTCAAAAACCTGGTTACCGCTGATATGGTCAAAGACGGTGTCGTTGCCATTGATGTTGGCGGCGGAGATATTGATTTCGCTGCCGTTTCTAAAAAATCATCCTATATTACCCCAACTTTTGGTGGTGTTGGTCCCATGACCGTCGCCTCACTTTTGGAAAATACCTATCTTCTGGCCACAAGAAAATAAAATCATTGGTTGTTTCCCTATGTTTTCAATATTTATTCGCCTTTTCCTGTCCCTGTAGAGACGCCCCGCAGGGCGTCTCTAACCCAACAAAATCAATCAAATATTTCATTGGTTTTAAAAAACGATAAAAAATTTTACGATCAAACAATTTCCAATATTATTCAACAATATCCAAAAGAGACGCCCAGCGGGGCGTCTCTACAAGGTAATCGACCAATTGCGTTGATAAATTAAGTCCTCGAAACATCCAGATTCTATCGCATATTATTTATGAAAACCTTCAGCATTATTTTTACCCTTTTTTACAACAAAAACCTTTCCGGTCTCTTCTGAATTTATTATTTTAATAAATTGTTTGGCAATTTCTTTTGGATCAATTGATTCATCTATATATTGTGGAAAAAACTTTTTATAACTCTCTGTTGCCGTATCTGATGGCGATACACAATTTACTTTGATATTTTTATCCTTCAATTCATCTGCCAACCCAATTGTAAAATCTTCAATTGCTCGTTTGGAAACATAATAGGGAAGCCAACCTTTGCCCCCGTTTTCAAATGTCCCGGATAAATTTATAACATCGCCACCTGTCATTAACGGCAATAGTTTATTAACCAAGAGCATCGGTGCCATGATTCCCACATCCATTGTTTCAATCAAAACATTTTCCTGAAATTTTTCAAAATCTATCCCAGCAAAAACACTGTCTTTTCCATGCCAAATTCCCGCAATATTAGCAATCAAATCTACATGATCGGTCTCATCTTTAATTTTTTCAATAAATTCATTAATATCCCTAATTTCGGATAAATCACATTCATAAATCTTTGCCTCTCCGTTATTTTTTTCAATTATTTTTTTTGTTTCGATTAAAGCGTCCAAATTTTTTCCCACCAATCCCACCTTAAAATTATTCTTTGCTAATTCAATGCTAACTTCTCTCCCAATTCCGGTTGAAGCTCCAGTTACAATTGCGTATTTCATTACCAATTATATCCCTATTTAATTTCCCGTTCCCTTCCTATACACTTCCGCCCAGGGAACATAAGAGCTGGCAAAAGTTTTATGGTTGATCACCTCACCATTTTTAGTTACTGTCCAGTCAAAAGAAGTTTTTAATCCCGGAATGGCATGTTCGTCTTGAACTATTTTTCCTAGGGCTAAGGTAGGATCATCAATCCACACTGCTGGTGGCGCCGGCGCCGCATCCCATTGTTTGTAATTACTAATTGTTACTTTTCTTCCGTCCGAAGTTCCATAAATTTCATAAGCTAATTTTCTGTTTTTGCCATCATAATAACTTTGAATTAAGACATAATTACCAGTGTCATTCACAAACTGTAAATCCGGATTTGGAATAAATACTGTCGCATCAAAACCTGGTTTACTGTCTTCCTCATAATAACTGACCCTGTACGCATGTGCCTGTCTTTGGGTAATATTTAAGCCAGCATCCAGCATAGCTCTAAATAGTGTGGTTGATACCTGGCAGATTCCTCCGCCTACATCCAGTTCAGTTTTTCCTTGCCGAATAATATATGCCTTTTTATAACCATTGGCCAAACTTACTTCTCCTAAATTTTTAATAAAAGAAAAAGTTTCTCCCGGTGCCACTAAAATTCTGTTTATGATTGAGGCTCCCTTTTCTACATTATAGTTCCTAATATCAGTACTGTGGCTAAAACTGGAAGTACCTCGCCCAAGTAACTCTTTTATCCCCAAATTATTCACCTCACTATTGTTGATTTTTGGTTGTACTTTTATTAAAGGCAATTCAGCAGTGATGTTTTTATCAGTAGCATTTTTCCAATTCAAAAAATCCCGACAGATACTAGTCTTCATTTTTTCGCTATCAATTGAATAACCCTCTTTGGCAGGTAAAAATTCTAAAACTTTCCCATTTTCAAATTTGAACACTGCGTCTTGGGGATCAACTTTTAAACTTTTACTTAAATTATCTACATAGTCGCTGACTTTTTGTTGTTGGCAACTGCCGTTAAAATCCACCCAATTTGTCAATACTTTATCGTTCACACTAGCGTTAACTTCTCCATCTTGAAAGTTTACTGATTTTCCTACCCAGCCTTTGGCTGTTTCTAGGGCTTGTTTTTTTTGATCATCATTTGGCAAAGTTCCTACACTTTCCACTGGAATTATTGTTGTCTCGCCTAAATTATATTTATTGATTCTCTCTAAAATTATGTTTTTTAATTTTTCCTGATCGGTTTTTCTGCCAACTACTCCATCCCTTACGGTTAAACTTTTATCTAGAATAATTTCTGAGGGAATAAACGGCGTATCAATTTGTGAGGCTATTTGTTCTATTATTTGATTTAGTTTGTCCTGATCCACACTTATCACCAACTCAAAGTCTTTTTTCTCAAAAAAAGCTTTAATGTATTTACCCACTCCTTGTTTTATTCTCCTAAATAATAAATTAGATGCCGTCTGCTCAGTATTAATTTTTGCCGAAACAGAGGCTAAATCAACCGAAAATACTCTATCATTGTCGCTTAACTTTATGTTTCCTTCCATGGGAAATTCACTGAGCAATTTGCTTTCAATTTGTTTTTTGTTCAACAGAGAATAATCTTTTCCCAACACTTTTGTTTCTTTCCCGGTTTTTCCAAATCCAAATGCCAATGGTGTCAAAATTCCGACCCCTAGCAAAAAAAGACAACTAATAATTACAATTATTTTTTTTTTCATTTTTTCCTATCCATGGCTAAATTTGCTAAAGCATCGGCTTTTAAATTAAGTTCTCGTCGAATTTCCCTAAAAACAATTTTTTTATTCTGACTTAAATTTTGGGCAGTACTCCATAATTTTTTTAAGTGTTCGGCCTTTACTTTATAAATTCCCTTCATTTGTCTCACTAATAATTGTGAGTCTGAATTTACTTCTATTTCTGCTTCGGGGCAATTATTATCTATCCATGTCAAGGCTCCAATTAAGCCCATATATTCGGCTTCATTATTAGTTTTTATTCCTAAGAATTTTCCTTCTTCAAACAACACTTTTTTATTTTCATTTTCAATATATACCCCATAACCCGCCACTCCTGGGTTGCCTCTGGCTCCACCATCAGTAAATGCCTTTAACTTCATGCTAATATCATATCAAAAATTAGCTTCTTTTCGCTTTTCCTTTTAGTTATATATAATAAACATATGGATATTAATGATCAGGATTTTAAATCACCCCTCCCGCCTCGCCGTGTCGCAGATTTAGAAAGCTCTTCCGTCGCTCCTTCTTCACCTCTTCCTCCAACAGTCGAGTCACCCCTTCCTTCAGAAACTGTTTTGTCTTTAACTCCCGTTAAAAAACTGAACTTTTCTAAGTATTATCTTTTTGCTGGTATTGCCGTCATAATTATCGCTCTTATTTTTATTATTTTTAAATTTTTAATTCCGGCTATTAAGGGTAAAAGTGCCACCGTAGTTACTCTAAATTATTGGGGTCTATGGGAAGACAGTGGTGTCATTAGTTCTTTAATTTCTGAATTTGAAACTAAAAATCCTACTATTAAAATCAATTACATCAAAAATGACAAAACCGATTATCGAAGTCGTTTAGCTGGTCGTTTAGCTAAGGATCCTAACACAGATGAAGTTCCCGACATTTTTCGCATCCATAGTTCCTGGTTACCCATGTTTTCCGGTAATCTGGCTGCCGTTCCAGCCGCTACGGTTACCAGTCTCGATCTGGACAAAGATTTTTATGATGTTTATAAACATGACCTAAAAATAAGCAATTCCTATTATGCCATTCCTTTAATGTATGACGGCTTGGCTCTTTTTTACAATAAAGACTTAATTCAAAAAGGTGGAGTCGAAATTCCTAAATCTTGGTGGGATCTTCAGACTGCCGCTGCCAAACTTACCGTTCACGACGACCAGGGCAATATTCAGGTGGCCGGTGTCGCCATGGGTCTGACTGATAATGTTGATCATTGGAGTGACATTTTAGGTCTTTTACTTAAACAGAATGGCGCCGACATTCTTAAAGATACTGCCGATAATGATACTAAAATTAAAGACGTCCTCTCTTATTACACTAATTTTAGTACTAAATATAAAACTTGGGATAACACTTTACCAAACTCAACGCAACTTTTTGCTCAAGGAAAGTTAGCTTTTTATCTAGCTCCTTCTTGGCGTATCTTCAATATTGAAGATTTAAACCCCAATCTAAATTTTGAAGTTACTGGTGTCCCTCAACTGCCTACACTACAAAATATATCCGATAATTCCAACAATTCTTCAGCAAGTTTAACAAACATTCAGTGGGCCACCTATTGGGCTGAAGCGGTCAATATTAACAGTAAACATCAAAAAGAAGCCTGGAAATTTTTGGAATTCTTAGCCTCCAAAGATTCCCTCCAAAAAATGTATGCTGCCGAATCTCAAACTCGTAGTTTTGGAGAAATTTATCCCCGTCTTAGTCTTGCCAATCAAATTACCACTAATCTTAAAATCAAAGCTTTTGTTCAAGCTGCCAATAACGCTGAATCTGGCTACCTTTCTTCGGACACTTATGATTCCGGTCTTAACACTGAAATGCAAAAATATTTTGGTGATGCCATTAATTCCTTACTTCTCAACAATAATGACCCTAGCGCCGCCATGGCTGCCCTTAAAAGTGGTCTAAACCAATTAATTCAAAAATATTCTCTTAAATAAATGATTATTATCAATTTTAAACTCTATTCAGAAACATTTGGTGAAAATGCCTTAAAATTGGCCAAAATTATTAAAAAAGTCAGTGATGACACTAAACACCGACTTATTATTGCTGCTTCATCTCTTGATGCTTTCAGAATTAAAGAAAAGACTGGCGCTGAAGTTTGGCTTCAAAATATTGACGACCACTTTGAAGGTCGGGGTACTGGCTGGATTTCTTTTAAACAAGCCCAAGCTTTAGGTCTTAACGGCAGTCTCTTAAACCATTCTGAACATAGAATTCCTCGGGGGAAAATTTTAAAAATTCTCAAAAACAAACCTGATAATTTTGAAATCGCTCTTTGTGTCGCTTCGCTTGGTCAAATTAGTCAATGGGCTGCTAAATCTAAAGCCGATTTCCTCATGTATGAACCGCCCTCACTAATTGCTAGCCCAGACAAATCTGTGGCCACCAATCAAGCTGATTCTATTAAAAATGCTCTTCTTGCCTCTCCCAAAATTCCTCTCATAGTTGGTGCTGGCATCAAAAATAAAGAAGATACTAAAATTTGTTCTAAACTGGGGATAAACAATATCGCTCTCTCCAGTGCTTTTGTTCTTAACCCTGATCCGGAATCTTTTCTTAGGCAATTAATTTCCGGCTTCAATGATATAATTTAATAACTTATGGCTTCAATTGATAATCTCTTAGTTTCCCTTTTTGTTGACGAAATCGTCGGTGGTTTTATTGTTACCGTTCCTCCCGGACACGTCGGTTGTATTTACAGTATTTTCCGTGGTGTTTTAAAAAATGTCTGGTATCCCGGTATGCACTTCAAAATTCCCGTCATTCATCGGGTTAAACTTTTTAATGCTCAATTAATCGAATACACTATCGCCAAAGATGTTTTTCTTAAAGATAACAAAGAAATCATGGGTGACGAACTTATTCATGCTGTCACTGCCGACAATAAATTTGTGGCCGTCGAAGCTACTGTTTTGATTAAGTTAGATACCGATCGTCTCCCAGAAATTTGGCAGACTATTGGTGAAAACTTTGTTTCTAAAGTCGTTCGTCCTGTCACTCGTAGCCGAATTCGTAAAGTTTTGACTAATCATACTTTAACCAAATCTCTTTCTTCTGACCGTAGTTTAATTGAGGATGAAATTAAACAGGAACTTCGTGATTCTTTAACTCAACACGGTCTCTTTGTCGAGAATTTTTATTTAAGTTCACTGACTCCAATTGATGCTCCTATCGATATGGGTGATGGTCCTGAATTACCCAAAGCTGCTGAAGAAATCAAAAATGAACGCCTTATTTCCGGACTCCAGCCAGTGACAGAGCCCAATTCAGATCAGAAAGAGACCCTTTCCCGCTCTTCAGTGCCTCAACTATAGTTGCCCCGCTGGTAATTACGTCATCTATTAAAATAATTTTTTTGGGAATTTCTCTACCTTTTTTTATTTTAAAAACCCCACTGATATTTTTTCGTCTTTTTAAGCCACCTTTGATTTTAGCCTGATTTATGGCACTTTTTTCTCTGACTAAAAAATCATCTTGATATCTCAAATTTAAAGATTTAGCAATTTCTTTTGCTAAAATTTCACTTTGATTAAAACCTCGCCAATTTTTTCGATGCTTATAAAGGGGGATTGGCACTACCTCGTATTTTTCTTCCTGCCAATACTTCACTATATTTGGGTAATCAATTTTCAAATTCTTCACCATTAGTTGTCCCAATTCCCTTCCGGCTTCGGATACAAATCCATATTTTAAATCTTCAATTACTTTTTTAATTATTCCCTCATATTTATAAATCGAAATCACCCCTTCAAAACCTTCTTTTTTTCTAATTTCCCCTTTAATTAATTTTCTTTCGCATTCACTGCACAAATATTTTTCGCCTTTTCCACAACTTAAACATTTTTTCGGATACAACCAATCAATAATTAACGACATGATTAATTGTAAAATATCCTATGGCCAATTATTTAGTTAAACGTCTTCATGCTTCCGAATCAGTTTTAAACCTCATGATTTGGGCCACCTTAAGTCTTTTAAGTACCCGGCTCTTATTACAGTTAACTGGTTATTTTATCCTTGGCCGCGGTCCCTGGCATATTGCCCACGTTCTTTGGGGAGGTCTCTTTATGCTTCTTGGTTCTTTAATCATGTTAATTTTTTATGGCCAATTATCCCGAAAAATCGGTGCTATTTTAACAGGTATCGGTTGGGGTCTTTTTATCGATGAGATCGGTAAATATGTCACCCAGGACAATAATTATTGGTTTCGTCCCGCCATTATTTTTATTTATATTTCTTTCATTCTTCTTTTTCTTCTTTATCGAAATTTAGAAAAAAAAACCCAAGTTACTTCTCAAATTTTATGGCCCGAACTTTTAGAATCTTTGGGTGAAATAGCCAATAACGATCTAGAATTTACCGAAAAGAAATCTCTTCTCCAAAAAATTAATTATCTCCAAAAAAATTCTCCCCCTCAAGATCAATCTTTACTTTTATCTCTTAAAACCTATGTTCAAAAAATTCAGGCCAAACCTGATCGTCGAGATTTTAATTTATATCGTTTTTTAGCTCGTATTTTAAAAACTTCTTACAACAAACTTTTCCGTAAAAAAATCATGCTTTTTGCCTTAACTACCTACAGTATTTGGTATGTTATTGATAAATTTATTGATGCCGCTAAAGTTCTTTTTAATCCTCACCGTTTATTGATGATTCAAACTTATTACAGTCACTACGATTTTTTTTCCAAGGCCGATGTTTATATGGTGACTTTTAAATTTATCATTGAAATTATTGTCGCAGTTTTTTATTGTCTCGGTCTTCTAAATTGGCTTAATAAAAAGACTTTCCGGGGCATTAAATTCTATCAATGGGGCCTTTTAATTAACATCTTTATTGGTTCTATTTTTAAATTCTATTTTGAACAATTTTCTGGTGTTTTTGGCTTAATTCTTAGTCTCATTATTTACTACTCTTTGCGTCGTTTTAGCTCGGAAATTAGGAAATAAGCCCTATTTTTGCTATAATACCTCACTTCGTGGAGATGTAATGAATTGACGGAGTTGCACTTTGAAAAACTGCCAGCCGACTTTGATCCTAGAGTCGATAAACAAGGATCAAAACAAAAATGCTAAGTCTAAACTTAGTGCTTTAGCTACTGATTTCTCCAATTATATTGGTCAAATCACTGCTCCTGCTTATGCTTCGGTGCAAGCCTTAGCGTAAGGAAGCCATTGTTTATTTGCCTATTCTAAAGGAATTTAAACAGTGTCAATTAAATTAGAATACTGTCCGCCAGTTCTCGACTATTGGTGGACTCAAGAGGGGAGTAATTTCCCCATCAATCGACATCTCAAGTTTTTTTGTAAATTTCAAATCTTGGGAGTGTAGGTCAAAATTTATTATGCTGGTAGACGTTTTTTAAAATCGACTTTCGGACCCCGAGTCATTCCCGGGCATCTCCTCCTAATTTCTAATTCCTCTCTCTATTTCCTCTTTCTTTATCTTTTCTCTCTTCTCAAACTTCCTCATCTTTCTTCCAATCCCAATTTCCATCTTAAACCACATTCCCTGTAAAAAAATACTGATGGGAATCATCATATATTTTTGATTGCGTAAAGATTGTAGTTTAGCAATTTCTTTGGAACTTAGGAGTAATTTTCTTGTACCGCTTTTATCAACTACTTGATTTTGGCTGTATTTATATGGGGTAATTTCTAAATTTTCCACTGTCGGAATGCCGTTAATTATTTCCACTTTGGCCCCTTTAAATTGAACTCCGTTAACTCGCAGTGCTTTGGCATCAGAACCACTCAGAACTAAACCCGCCACGATTTTATCGCTGAAATTATAGTCGAGAGAATCTCGATTAAAGTATCTCATTGTATTTTTACTCTGTAAATTTTACCGTTATCGCTTAACACCAGTACGGCATTGTTTTGACTTTCAATTCCCAAAGCTTTTAATTTTTGGTTGTCAAAAACATATTTGTCTAAAATTTTACCATCTTTTCCGTAAATTAACACTGTATCCTCGTCGGCAATATAAGCTAAAAATGTTACTTTATCATTAGTCACTAAACTTTTTGTCGAGCTAACACTAGGGGTAAAACTCATTTTATAATCCACTTTTTGTCCTCGGGTGTATTCATAAATTTTGCCGCTTTTTCCCAATATCCAAATATTGCTGTCAATGGCCATTCCTGTCGCCTCTTCTTCAAGATTTACCCCATCTTTTAGCCAATTTTGTTCACTACTATTTACCATTTTTTCAATCATTTTTTGGCTATTATCCCAAAAATATATTATTCCATTCCATCCACTGGCCCCATTTATTCCACCTCCGTTTTCTATTGTCGTTTCTATTAATTCATTTCTTTTAATTTCATAAACTTTATTTTGATCGTATCCCCACCATTTTTCCCCATTATTAAAAATTCCCTGCCAATTTTTTATTCTGTTATCACTGACAATCTCCTCTGTTGATTTTAAACTGACATTAACTGAATTTACATTGCCCAGTTTTTGATTCCATAAATAAACTACCTCCTCTTTAACTGTCATTCCCTCATAACTGGAATCTTTAGTTAAACTCGTATCATAGGCTATTTCATAACTAACGTTATTTCCTCCTAAACTTTTTTTAATCTCTTCAATCTCATTTTTAATATTCATCAGATCTTGAGCATATTTTTTATCAATTTTTCCAGAATTTTCTACCTCTTTTTCCGCTTTCTTGGCTATTTCCAAGGCCGTGTCTATATTCATGCTTCTTACTCCTTCAATCTCTGTTTTTTCCTTTTGCCAATTATTTTTGATTTCTGTGATTTTCTTTAAATTTTCATCGCCGCTTCTTTTTTGATACCCAAAATAAGTGCCCCCAATTAATAGCAAAAAAACTATTGCTCCTAAAATCACGTTAATATTTCGATTATTTTTTTCTAAAAAATTATTTTTCTCCTTAACATAAATTTCTTTTTGAACTGCTTTTTCTTCAGTAATGATTACTTCTACTGCCGCCCCTCTAATTTCTTCCCGTTTTCCCTCTAAAAAATCATTTTTAGCCCTTTCATTTAATAACCACAACTTATCTCCAAAAATTATTTTTCCTCGGCACTTTTTTGGTAAAACAGAAATTTTTCCCTCTCTTTCTAAAATTGCGGCCATATTTTCTAAAGTCTCAATTTCCACCGCTTCGCCGGTAATTTTTGCCTTAATACTATCTTCATTACCACTAAGTTCCACCACATTATCTTGTTTGTTAACCACAAAACCTTCATCCACCGCCACTTCATCCACAAATACTTTCAACTGATATGACATCTCAATAAAATAATACTACAGAATCGTCACCGCCAAAAATACTAGTATTATTGCTACCGCTAAATGTAAGTATGAAAAAGCAATTAAAATCCCATTAAATTTATCTTTAACGTTTTTAGTCATTGTTCCCACCTGTTTTACTACCACTAGAGCAAAAATAAGATAAACAATTGTTCCCAAAACTCCAAATATCTTTTCCGCCAAACTTAAATAATTACCTAAATCTCCCAACATTATTTTTTCTCCTCTTCATCACGCAAAACTTGTAACACTTTAATAATTTTTTCCGGGTTTGGAACCAATTCTAATGTAATTTCCGGCACCTCAGCTGCTGTCTGTACGAATACTGTTCCGTAATTAAATAAAGTTTGAGCCACCCCCCTCACTTCTGAAGTTATGTCTTGAATCATTTCTAACTTAGCTTCCGAAAACTTTTTATCTAATAGGTTATTAAAATCAATATCAATAACTCTTTCGTCAGTAATGATAAATACATCAAAATACCAACTTAAAAATTTTTCAAAAGCGAAGGCAAAAGTCACCAAATACCATGCCAAAACACTCATAAATTGAAACTTTTGAGGAATATCACCAATTAACGGTACAAATTTTAATAAACTTGGTGCAATTATCAACATAATTGTCACTAAAATCCAAGAAATATTAGTTGCCCAGTGGGGTCTGGCTACTAAAACAATTTTTTCATCACTGTCTCTTTCTTCAAAATCAAAGACATGGGGATTAATTAATAGTGAAGATAATGGACCTTTAGTATGCCCGGTAATACTATATATTTTTTCTTTTAAATCTTCAAAGACATTATTATTCACTAAATTCGTTTCTGGCCCCCTCATTTCATCAAGGGAGGGGGTTGGGGGTGGGTTTTGACTCTGCTTCACCACCACTGGATCATCTGGTGCTACTTTATCCAAATCGATTGATCTGTTCATAAACTATTTTATCATCTGGTTGGCTTCAATCAAACCAGCGATATTTTTGGCTATAAAATTTACCCTCGCTCTTTTCGGTAAATGTAAAAATAAATGTTTTGTTTCTAATTTTCTTTTATTTAAAGTTAATTGGGTCTCGAATGCAATCCAATTGCAATTATATGTCCCCATATTTTCCGTAATTTCAAACACAGATGGTTCGTACATTTCAATTTCTGGCAGACTTAATTCGATTTTTATGGGGGCGAAAGGGTATATAGACTCTTTTCCGTAAACATTTCGAGCTATAGTTTCAATTCTAATTTTTTCTCCATCACCATAAAAATCACCCAATCCAATGATCAAATCATAAATATCATTTTGGATATATTTTTTAGTAAAAGTCCTTGGATGACCGAAAATCACCTGATAATTAATACCCAGACTTTGGGGTAAATATCGTTGTAACTCACTCAAAGTTCTTCTGGAAATATTTGTGCCCCATTGATTACTAAAGGCATAAATTAATATCATTTTTTCTCAATATTAAATAAGGCTGATTTCAAGACGATAGCGCCGGGGGAGCGAAGGTTGAAAATTGTTTTAAACATATCGCCACTGAATGTAAAATCCCCCTTATCTGTGGATATTTTTACATTTTTAGTATAACCGGCTGTCGAATAATCAACACTAATTGAATTAACGTTATTTACCGGTCCACCCTTATCACCAACTTGCCTTTTTAGCTCATCTTTTGACCAAGCATTACTATCGCAACTGCCGATACAATTTTGAGTTTGTGATAAATGACTGTAATCATTAGTTTTCGAATAATATAAAACCGCATTCACAATATCGCTGAATTCTTCATTGTTTAACCATGGACTACTTCGTCCATAAGCATTATTGGCCCGAGTTTTGTACCAACCCTTGTAATACCAGGCCGACCCGGCTTGTTTTTCAAAACTATCATTTGGCCAACAACCTTGATTACCACAGCTAGTGTCCCAAATTTGAGGGGTATTGTGTCCGTTAGAAGAATAAGATAAAGTTGCTCCTCCAGAAGTTGACGCATACATTGTGGAAAAAATATTCCCCGTGCTGTTACTTTTTATTACCATTCCTTTTGTATCTTCCACTGCTTGTTTCCATCTTCCTGGGGAATTCAAACGAGTAGTACTGTATACCTGACAAGCCTCGGTCACACAAATCGTTCCTGCTAAATTATTGGTTGAATTTAAGGCATAAGTTCTGGCGGCTATTGCTTGGGCTTTTAAGGCTTCATATCCTCCCTCATCACCCCATTTTGCCGGCATTTCTGCAATTCCCACTAAATAATTACTTTCAAAAGGTAAAGACCCTATACTGGTTTTTATTGATCCATCAGTACTAATTTTTTCAATTCTAATATCGCCATAATAGGCTTTTAGAATTTGTTCATATCCTTGTCCAGCCTTGGCTCTGCCAAAAGCTCCATATTGACTCATTCCTTTCCGATGCGGCGCCCCAAAAGAAAAAGCCGCAAAAGCAGGGGAGAATCCTGGGTTGTAATCAGCCCTAGATGCCGGGTCATCAGATGATGATACATCTCCGACTGATGTATTAAACATCGCCGTTTTTTCGGCAATTAACGCTTGCTGTTTTTTACTCAACTCTGCTTTAGCAGTTTCACCTTTTTGAATTTCCGTGCTTAAATATCCAAATCTATCTTCCATTGTCTTTTTTAAAGCTGCCAATTTTGCTTTTTGCGCTTCCAAATCACTTTTGTTTTTATTTAAGGTCGCAATTTCGCTCGAATAGTTTGTAATGGCACTTTTATCCTGGGAAATTATCGATTGATACCAAGTGTATTGCTGTAAAATGTTACCCGTACCTTGGGTAGAAAAGAATAAGGTTAGTGTCGAAAACTTTTTTGAATTTATATAATACTTTCTTACTCTTTGAAACATTAAAATTTTTTGTACTTCTAAATCAGCTTCCTTGTCCACTAATTTCTGGGATAAAATTGTCATTTGTTTTTCAGCACTGCTGATTTGATTTTTAGCGGTGCTTATTTTACTCGCCAGTCCCGATGATTCAGTTTTTAGAGGTGTCAGTGAGGCTTCGATTGCCGCAATTTGTTTTCCCAAATCTTCAATTTCGTCAGCATATATTATTTCCTTTCCTATCACCAAAAAACCCATCATCACGATAATCACTACTAGTATTTTTAAGAACTTTTCTTTCACTCTTTCATTCTATCATCTGATATACTTTAGGCGTGACTAAAAGACTACTTTTTACTTTTCTTTTTGTTTTTGCGGTCTTTATTTCCTTTCCCAAAAATATTTTTGCCGCCATTGATCCTTGCACTTGTAGTGGCGGTGGTATTTTTTCATCCGGCACTGTCAGTTCTGATGGTTGTAGTAATGTTGGCCTTTATTCTCAATGTAAATGGACTCTATTTGGTGGCAATAGTTGTCAATGTGAACTGCCAACCTGTGAGTGTAATAAACAAAATAAAGTCACTTCAAATAAATGTGCTGCCGGTGGTGCCCAACCCACCTGTTTTGGCGGTGATAAATTATGCGTTTGTGGTACTCCATTAGCCGGAGATACTGACTCTCTAACTATCTCATGTACTGTTGATGGTAATGTTGGTGTTTATACTGCTTTAGGCTGTATTCCTGTTCAAATGGACAAATTTGTTGCCTGGCTTTTACCTTATCTTTTTGGAATTGGCGGCGGTATTGCTTTTATTTTAATGATTGTCGGTTTCATTCAAATGACTACTTCTCAAGGTGATCCTAAAGCTGTTCAAGGAGCCAGAGAAACTATTACCTCGGCCATTGTCGGTCTGTTAATTTGTATTCTGGCAATTTTTCTCTTAAGATTAATTACGGTTAATATTTTACATATCCCCGGTATTTCCTAAAACATATGGCTTACGATTCTCTTGGTGGCACCATTCCCAGTTATCCTGCCGGAGCTTTTTCCCCTAATGGTGGGATTATTGATCTCAATACTACTGATCTAGGTACTATAGTATCCAGTATTCTACCCTATATTTACGCCTTTGCTGGTTTGGCTCTCTTTATCATGTTAATTTGGGGTGGTATCACTTTAATGACCGCTGCCGGTGATCCGGCCAAAAGTAAAGAAGGTTACGGTAAAATCTCCGCCGGCCTGATTGGTTTTCTAATTATCTTTATTTCTTATTTTGTCACCCAATTAGTTGAAGTTATCCTCGGCATCAAAATTCTTTGATCTAGTTTTACACAAAGTGATATAATACACACATGAGTTTAGAAAATGTCCCCAATTGCCCAATGCATATAGCAGTCACTAACATTGAATCTTCCGGTCACTGTAATGGTGTCCCAGGATATGAAATATGTTTATTATGCCAATATATTGGAGAACCTCAAGGAAAATTTGCTCCAATTAATGTTATTATCACGGAAAATTTTGGAAGAAGAATGTCATCGACTAAAACTATTGATAATTGGAGAGAAAGAAAAAAAACTCTTCTCGGAATTTAATTTATTTTCCCATCCGTCTCTCTCTGTTCTGATACCAAATTATCACTTTTTCCAGTTCTTTAGGTGAAAAATCAGGCCACAAAATATCGGTGAAATATAATTCTGCATAGGACATCTGCCACAATAAAAAGTTGCTCAGTCTAAATTCTCCGCCTGGTCGAATCACCAAATCCGGATCTGGTTGGTCCTTAGTATATAAATAATCGGACACCAATTTTTCATCAATTTTATTTGCTGGAATTTTATCTTTAACAATCCTTTTAATCGCCGTCACAATCTCGTCCCGGCCACCGTAATTTAAAGCCATATTAAATTGGATTTTTTTCTCGACCACGGTCATTTTCAGTATTTTTTTTATAGCTTCTTTCACTTTAAAAGGGAAAGCTTGAAAATTACCAATTACAAAAAATTTAATTCCTGATTTTCGATATTGCTCTGCCTTTTCTTTAACGATTTTTATTAATAGTTGAAATAATCCCTTTACTTCATCCGGAGCTCTTTTCCGCCAATTCTCGGTTGATAAGGCATAAACCGTTAAATTTTTTATGCCGATATCACGGCAGTATTCCACTATTTTTTGTAAATTTTCCGATCCGGCTTCATGACCTTTACCATCGGGTAAACCCTGTTTTTTAGCCCACCTCCGATTGCCGTCCATAATAATCGCAATATGTTTTGGTAATTTTGTCGGATCAATTTTTTCTTTGGCCATATCTATTAAGTCGTGTTTTTTCTAAAAACTATTTATTTATATTTAAACAAAGAATTTTACCACAAAAAATCCCCTAAATAGGGGATTTTTGTATTTCTTTAAATTCAGCTTCATTTTTAGCCAGATTGTTAGTACCAGAAAGGTTTTGAGTAATCCGCCTCATCGGCGGACAAAACCTCAAAGGAGGTGATCCATCCGCACCTTCCAGTACGGATACCTTGTTACGACTTAACCCTCATCGCTGGATTTACCTTAGCCCCACTAAAAGTGAAGTTTTGGGTACCCCCAACTTTGCTGATTTGACGGGCAGTGTGTGCAAGAGGCGAGAACGTATTCACCGCACGCTGCTGATGTGCGATTACTACCAATTCCGGGTTCGTGCAGGCGAGTTTCAGCCTGCAGTCCCAACTGAGGGCTAGTTTAGGGATTAGCTCCACCTTGCGGTCTTGCAACCCTCTGTTATAGCCCATTGTAGGATGTGTGTAGCCCTGGATATAAGCATCATGATGACTTGACGTCGTCCCCTCCTTCCTCCTAACAAAATAATGCTAGGCAGTCTTCTGTGACACAATAACACAGAACGGGGGTTGCGCTCGTTACCTCACTTAAGAGAACAACTCACGTCACGAGCTGACGACAGCCATGCAACAGCTGTGCACCACCCTCGAAGGATGTCCCGATTTCTCGGGATTTGCAGGTGCATTTCAAACCCAGGTAAGGTTCATCGCTTTGTATCGAATTGAACCACATGCTCCACTGGTTGTGCGCCTCCCCGCCAATTCGTTTGAGTTTCGGCCTTGCGGCT
>JBAZWK010000006.1:0-38346 GCA_041660365.1 Candidatus Shapirobacteria bacterium
AGCTCCAGCGAGGCGAAGATGACATACGATAAATTATTCGGAAATGACGATAAGAGTTAAGGTATAATTTAGGGCATGTATAGATTGATAAGAAATATTAAGGATTTAATTGCGGCACTAAGAACACTGGAAAGACAGGGAGTAATAGGAAAAGAGACGGAGCTTTATATTGAATGTAAAGATGCTTTTGAAAAACTACAACTTTCAGATTATTTTGATCCAGATAATGTTCAAAAGCTATTAAGTGTTTTAGATAATTTACCAGATGAATTAAAAACTACGGACATTAGAAAGCTTGATGTTGACGCTAAGAAGTTAGATCCAAAAGCACTTAATAAACAAGATCTCGAGAGTTTAATAAAAGATTATGAAGAGTCTAAGGATGAGGTAAAGAAAATATATGAAAATGAAATATACAAAAGAACTGGAAAAGAAAATGTAGAATTATTTGTAAAGACACAAAAAGAAATTGCGGAAAGAAACGCGGAAAGTTTGAAAAAAGTTGAAAAAATTGATCCGAAGTTAAAAGGAGAAATTGAAACAAAACTAGAACAAATTGAACAAGGGATGGAAGAGGAAAAGGCAAAAAAAATTGAAGAGATAGTTTTGGAAGAGGGTGATGATAAGAAAAAAGAAACAGAAAAAAGAATTGAAAAAATTGTAAAAGATAAGGAAAGAACTAGAGAAATAACCAGAGAAATAGAAAGAGAGAGGGCGGAAATTAAAGTTACTAAAGAGGCGGACGAAATTGCTTCAAGGACATATACCGAACTAAAAGAAGAGCAAATTCCAGTAACCGAGGAAATGCGAACTTCTTTAAGGGAAAATATATTAAAATCTTGGAAAGATGGTGAGAAACTAGAAATACCGAAAAAACTGACTGAGGTAAATCAAAGAAAAACTATTTTGGAAAAAACGGTTCAAAGTAGTGAAAAATTTAGAACAGAGAATTTAGGAACAGTGGTTAACTATAGAGCCGAAATATTGGGGAAAGAAATTGCCTACGAACTTAGGGGAAATGGGATTAAAGACGAAAATTTGATTAAGGAATATATAGAAACGGTTAATAAATTAACAAACAATCCAGAAGTGCTTGTTAGTGAAACGGACAATGACGAAGTAATCCGTTTTGTAAAAGAAAGAGGAACGGTAAATAGCGAGGGGAGGATTTTGACAGCAAAAAGAGAAGCTGAATTTATAACCAAAAACATAATGGTGTCTCCAAAAAAATTTAATGACACCATTAAAAAATATAACGGACTACGTGATTTAATTGGAATAAAAAAACTGCCAGCAATAAAAGAACTGAACCTAGTTGATGGAATGGCGACCTTGTTCAAAAATAGCCCAAAAATATTGAAGTTGATGAATAATGCTCAACAAATAATTGGTGTCTGGAAAAG
The DNA here is from genome assembly GCA_041660365.1 of Candidatus Shapirobacteria bacterium. Taxonomy (GTDB): domain Bacteria; phylum Patescibacteriota; class Microgenomatia; order UBA12405; family UBA12405; genus UBA12158. Next base: position 1,404 of record JBAZWK010000006.1, read on the forward strand.
AATGGACTTTTTATCAGGAAATTTGTTAGGGAGATTTGTAACCAGTGATCTGGGGACGCGAATTATTACAAAAATTGGAGGGCAGGCAACAGCCACTTTTGTAAAAAATATGACAGCGACCTTTGCAGAAAGAGGCGTAAAAGAAGGTTTAAAATTTCTTTTTAAAAATTTTTTAGGAACAGGAATCAAGGCCGCAGCACCAGCGGCCGGAGGGACAGCTGGAGGAGCAGCCGGAGGAGCAGCGGCAGCGGGAGGATTGGCGGCAATACCGGTAGTAGGGTGGATAGTGGCAGCAATAATTGCCTTGGGAATAATATTGGCACCAGTTTTTAAAAAATTTAATGGTTGGCTTAAAAAAACATTAAATTTAAATCTAAACGCAATTGGTGATTTTTTTAAGGACAAATTAAACTTAAAAGGCGGAGAAGTGGCGGCAGTATTGGCTGGAGCGGGAGCGCTATTTATGAACCTGCCGTCAATATTAGGAACAATTGGACCTTTAATAGGGATTGTCTTCATTGGAACAATGATTTTTACTCTTGGTTGTACAATGTCAAACCAACAAATGGTGTCTTCACTGGTTCCACCGCCAAATACGAGTAACTGTGTTTTAAAAAGTGAAATTAATGGAGTAATTAATTGTAATCAGGGGGCACCAGCAAACCCAGTGCCCGGTGTAGATAAAACTAATTTTGTAAAAAAAGCCGGAGAGTGGAAGTCGGGAAAAAATTATTCATCGGAGTGTTTTAACGATGTCGTAAATAGAGCCTTATGTTCGGGGATAAATCCAACTTATGCCCTATGGGCATGGTTACACGAATCGGGAGCAAGTAATTATACTGGAGCAACAGACATTGAAGATTTTGGAATGCACTCGATACCAGAGAATGAAAATTTCAACATTCAAATAAATGCTTTTTTGGAAATAGATCCGGCTAAGGGTTGTATTAATGATCCCAGGATTGGAGGAGATTACTGGCTAGCATTTTCGGCGGCATATTTAAACGGAAAAAATGATTGTGATCCAGACAAAAAGAATTCCATAACAGGAATGACCCCAAAAGAATATGAGGCTGAGCTTAAAGAGACGTGGAAATGGATAAGTGACAATGAATTACCGGACAATATTCAAGTAGCCAAGGCTGGAATAGAATGCGAAGGAACAAATAAAGCATATTTGGCTGACAATACTATGGAAAAGGTAGATCCAGATGGCAAGACTTGGGTATGTACTGAAAAAAGTACCAGTGGTTATGCGTCAAGCATGGCACCGGCAACACCAATATATGACAACAATTGTTCTATTAGCCCAGCATATTGCGTTGTGGATTATTTGTTAAAAAATAATGTAACCACGGTTAATAACAATAATGTTTTGAGTGTGGCCAACTTAATTGCCCAGTGGAAAAATGCTCCAGCTAATTTTAGTAAGGTTGTTTTTGATAGTGCCATGATTGCTAGTTCAATACATAATACTTATTTTCAATGTGTTGGATTTGCGGTGGGAATTAACTCGGAAATTGGGGTACCCGGTTGGGGGGGCGACCCAAATTCATGGGAAGGGATGATTGCTAATGGCTCAGTAAACTGTCCCAGAATTCAACCAAGCGGAGCCGGTGTGGGAGATTTTATTCTTTTTCCAAGTGGAGATTGGTATCATATTGTTGTTCTATCAAAATTAAATCCGGACGGCTCGTATACTATTTCTCAGGCTAATTGGGGAGCTCCGGGAAAAATATCAAATGTGGAAGGAGATGATATTAGTAGTTATTTAGTGGGGAAATCAGTATTAAGATGCAAATAAAAAAAATAAAAAAGTGGTGGTGGCTGGTAGTAGTAGGTGGAGTTTTAATATTGATGATTATTGCCCTAAGTTCTGGTCAAAAAATGGAACAAAACAATTCAATAACTCCGACTCCAAGTGTTTCGTCAACAACACCAACACCGCCGCCAGCAGCTATAGAGGGGGTAGGCCCGAATATTAATCAAGATGCAAAAGTGATTGCTCAACAAAACAAAGAAATAGAACAAAATAAATTAGATTATCCCTTGGCGGATAAATTACCTTATAAAACTAATGACTTTGTCATTGATCATTATCGCTATGCAAAAACTTTGGTAGTGATTATTTATGATGAAAATAAAAAATCAGAAATAGAAAAAATGATTAATAATTGGTTAATTGATAATGGAAGTACTGTTAATTCACATAAAATAATTTGGACAGTACAAAAACAAAAATGAGAAAATATTCAGTAATAATTATTTTAGTAGTGGTAGCCATATGGATGGGAATCACTAAAATAAGATATCGAAATGTGGATTGGTCACAACTAAACACGACAATAATATCGACAGTAAGCCCCACCAGCGCCCCGCAAAATGATGTTAATTATCCTTTATGGAAACTGTTACCTTACACCGGAAAAGACTTTGTGGTGGACCGTTATACACAACCGTTAACATTAGCCATTAAGATTAAAAGTGTGGACAAGAAAATAGTGACTGAAGAGGTTTATCAATGGATGCTCGATAATAAAGTGGCAACGGAGAGCCATAAATTAGTATTTGAAGAAAAATAAAAAAATCCTAAATCCTAAAGCCTAAAGTCTAAAATAAAAATATGAAAAAATATTTAATAATCGCAACTTTAATAATTTCTATTTTTAGTTTAAGTGCCTGCGGTGGGCAAAAAACAGAAACGACGGTGTCGGCAACAGTAACTAAAAGCGGAGAACTGCAAATAAAAAGTGGGGATGTTTATTTACTGTCGACAAGTGATGGAATTGTAAATATTACCAGTACTAAGGTAAATTTAGATAATTATTTAAAGAAAAATATTACAGTGACAGGGATGTTCTCTGGAGATATTTTATATGTGGATACGATTAAATAGGGTATAATTTTGGTATGAAAATTGGAATAATTTCAGATACCCATGATAATTTAATGGGTTTAAAAAAAGCAATCGAGATTTTTAAAGAAAAAAATATTGAAATGATGGTTCACTGTGGAGATTGGGTGTCCCCTTTTACTCTGGAATTTTTCGATAATGAAATGAAAGGATTTAACATTCCTATAAAAAGCGTGGTTGGTAATAACCCTGGGGATATAAAAAGAACAATAATGAGTAATTCATTGAAAAAAAATCCGATAGAATGGCCAAAAACTGAAACTTTAAAATTTGATGTCGATAATATAAAAGTAATTATTTATCATGGAAATGATTACGATATTTTAGAAGCTCTAATTGATTGTCAAAAATATGATGTGGTTTTTACAGGCCATACACACGTATCTCGAAATGAAATGATTGGAAAGACATTAATTTTAAATCCAGGATCAACTTCTTATGCCTGTGAAGGAAAAATTATAGAAAATGCGAGTGTGGCTATCTATGATTCAAACACTAATACAGCGGAAATAATTCAACTTTAATCCTGAACTAAAATTAAAATAAAAGATTTTTATTTAAGAATTTTTCAGTTCAGTTTTGACACGATCACTGAGAAAAACTTTCATTAAGGATTGATAAGGAACATCTTTTTCGTTAGCAAGTTGTTTAATACGAGATAAAAGAACCGAGGGAAGGCGAAGAGAAATTGACTCGGTAGTTAATTTCAAATTAGGAAAAATAGCCTTTTCAGCTTTAGACCAGTCAATATAATCAACAGAGCTGTGTTTTGACCAAAAATTTCTTTCTTGATCTTCATTTTTAAAAATGGGAATTGGTTTAAGTTTTTTCATAATATATTAATTAATCATTATTATAATTTTTGGGTCTAAAAATAATACGGAGAGAAAATAAATTAACATAAAAATTGTTGTTCCAATTATCCATTTCTCTATTACTGAAATTTGTTTTCTCTTTCTAATTAAAGGTATTGCAATTAATAAAAATATTTCTCCAAAGAATGAAAGTACTCCTGAAGTTATTATTAATAATCTGATTGTATTAGGTAAATTAGATAAATCTTCTTGAATATTGCCAAAAATATCAAAAAATGTGGGTATTTGTAAAATATCTTGAGTAATATCTTTAAGAAAGTGAATAAAAATAATAATCCACAAAAATGGTAGTATTTTTCTCCAAATCTTCACAATTCAGTTTATCAAAAACAAATTATATTTAATGAGACGCCAGATCTGGCGTCTCTACAGGGAAATTCCAGTGGTTGATAGTAATAAAACAAAGTGAAACACACAATGAAGGTTAATCCTGTATTCTAACTGGCATTATTATGTGGGTTAAATCTGGGGTGGCTTGGTCGCGGAAAAGACCAGGAGAAAGAGGTTCGTTGAGTTCCAAAACAACTTCATCGCCATTACAAATGGCCAGGAAATCGGAAATAAATTTGTAATTAAAGGCAATTTCCAGTGGTTCACCTTCAATTTTGGCATCAACAGTAACTTTATTTTGTCCTATTTGGGGAGCGTTGGCGGAGAGTTCGATAGAATTAGTTTTGAGGCTTAATTTAACTACATTGGCACTTTGGCGGGCAAAAACAGAACTTTCTTTAATAGCTTGAGAAAATTCGTCACGATTTAAATAAACCTTGGTGGCACCTGCTTCGGGAACAATGCGATGATAATCGGGATATTCACCATCAATGAGACGAGAAACTAATTCCAAATCATCTAAGACAAAAACAATCTGATGGGAATCGGTAGTGAGACCAATTTTTATTTTTTTGGAAGCACGGGCTAATTTAACAATTTCTTGAAGACTTTTGGCGGGAATTAAAAAGGTTTGAGCCTGGTCGTTTAAAGATAGTGGATTAACTAATTTGATACTTTTTAAAGAAAGACGGAAACCGTCAGTAGCCACTAAAGTTAAATTATCAGAGGAGAAAGTACAGAGAATAGCGGTTAAAACCGGACGAGAATCATCAATCGCGGCGGCAAAAGCGATTTGATTAATAGCCTGGGTTAATAAAGGCAAATCAATTTCAAAAGCGGTTTTAGGATCAAGAGAAGGAATTTCTGGAAAATCAGAAGGGGGTAAACAAGCAAAATTAGTTTCAGTTTTGGGGGAAGTTAAGGTTAAAAGATTGGTATCTTTTAGAGAAAGAGTAAGAGGACCCGGAGACAAATAAGAAACAAACTCAGTAATTTCTTTGGCAGGAAGACAAAAAGAACCTTCAGTTTCAATTTTGGCACCAATCCAATAATTAATAGCTAAGTCTAAATTAGTGGCGGATAATTTTAGACGACCATTATCAGTAGAAAATAAAATATGATTTAAAATAGGAAGTTGAAGTTTAGAAGCCACAAAACGAGAGGTGTGGGTGAGGGCAAGGGAAAGATTTTCCTCTAAAAGAGAAAGCTTCATTGACCTATATCTTAACAGATAGGCTCTTTAGAAAACAGTAGTATTGTTAATAGACTAAGTGGATTAGTTGAATAGTTGAATAGATTAGTAGTAAGACAGGAATTAATTAAATAAATTGAGGGTGAATATGTTAAAAATGGCGGAAATTTATGAAAAGTAGTGGAAATATGGCTTATAGTGTGTGAGTGGGCTTTGGGAAAAATTCGGGGGAAAAGAGAAAAGAAAAAAGTGGATAAGTCGGTGGATAAGTGTAAGAAAAAGGTGGATAAGTTTAGAGAGAGTTTTTAATCTGGTTGATAAGTTCTTTTAATTGTGGAGAAGTGCTTAAGTCGAAGGCAACTTTATCACGGGCATGCATGATACTAGTGTGATCGCGACCACCGAGAAGCTCCCCTACTTCTTTGAGGGGTAATTTAATTTCAGTTAATAAAAGATAGGCAGTGATGTGGCGGGCGGTGACTAAATCTTTTCTACGGGAAGATCCACATAAATCACCTGTCTTTAGGTTAAAATATTTAGCACAAACAGAGAGAAGATGGCGGGAATTTAATTTAGGTGAGGTAGAAATATAAGAAGAAGTGGAACTGTTGCCTTGGGCGGCAAAATAATTTTTAATAAAATCGATATCGACCAATTTGTGATTTTGGGCCAAAGACATGACGGCAATTTCTTGAATTTTACCTTCAATATCGCGGGTGTTGGATTGAATATTATCAGCGAGAAACTGAACAGCCTCGAAGGTGAGATCGATCCCCTTTTCTTGGGCTTTTTGTTGGATAATGGCGCTGCGCATTTCTAAATCCGGGGGCTGGATATCAACGGTCAGACCGCCCATAAAACGGGAGACGAGACGGTCTTCGAGATCTTTAATATCGCCGGGTTTACGGTCAGAAGTGAGGATAACTTGTTTACCATTCATGTGAAGAGCATTGAAAGTATGGAAGAATTCTTCCTGAATGTATTCTTTGCCAGCGAGAAATTGAACATCATCAACTAAAATACAATCGAGTTGGCGGTATTTATTTTTGAATTGATTAATAGCTTTGGTTTTGAGGGCGTTGACTAGTTCGTTGCCAAAAGTTTCAGCGGGAAAATATTTGATTTTTAAATCTGGGTTATTTTTTAATAGTTCATGACCGACAGCTTGCATTAAATGGGTTTTACCCACCCCGACCCCACCCCAAATAAAAAACGGGTTGTAGGAAAGACCGGGATTTTTGACGATGCCTTGGGCGGCAGCATAGGCAAAATTATTACTATTACCGACGATTAAATTGTCAAAAGTATATTTAGGATGAAGGCCGGCTTGGGAAAAATTAACAGCGGGAGCTTTGGGCTGGTAAGCAAAAAGCGGAGCGGGTTTTAAATTTTCTTCTTCGCTTTTAACAATCTCTTGGACGACAAAATTAAGAGTGTTACTGGTTTTAGTTTGGTTATCGAGAGCGCCTTTAAATAATTGATAGTAACGTTTTTGATTTAAGTCGCAAAGATAGGCATTAGAACAAGCAATGGTGGCTTCGTGATTAACTAAAGAAATTAATTGAGTCTTCACGACAAAGGTTTGGTAGACCGCGGGGGCGAGGATGACCCGAAGTTCTTCTTGAGTATTTTTCCAAAGTTGATCAATGTCCATATTAAATAAAAAAATTCTAAAGCCTAAAGTCTAAAGACTAAAAGCAAAAAATAACTAAAGACAGGCAGAAAAACGGTCTCGAGGCAAGAGATCCTTTTGGGTTATCCACATCATCATAAAGGAGTTTTCCACATTTTGGAATGGGTCAAATAGAAGAGGAGAAAAAGTCTAAAGCCTAAAATCTAAAAATGTGTTGTCGTTGTGGTAAAATTGCCACATGAAACAAAAGGGTACATATCAACCAAAAAAGAAAAAAAGAGTGCGAGTTCACGGATTTTTGAAAAGAATGGCGACAGCTTTAGGCCGTAAAGTGATTCATAAAAGACGAGCCAAGGGCCGAAAAAATTTGACCGTGTCGTCACAGAAATAAAATTTCAATCCCTCTCGGCCTGCGGCCGCTTCTCCCTTTGACAAGGGAGATTTTAAATGAAGAATTTATGGGATAATAGGTGGTGTTGAAAAAAGAAGAAAGAATTACCAGTAAAAAAGAATTTGTCGAAGTAAAAGAGAAGGGTAAATTGGTGGCCACTTCCCTCTTTTCGATAATATGTTTAAACCCACCCCTAACCCCTCCCTTGATGAAAGGAGGGGAAGAAAAATTATTAACTAATAACCGTAAATTCGGAATAATCGTTTCGAAAAAAATTTCTAAAAAAGCGGTGGAGAGAAACAAAATTAGACGAAGACTGATGGAAGCGGTGAGATTAAATAAAGAGATTTTTCCAGAGGGATTTAGGGGAATTTTTTTAGTGAAAAAAAATATTTTAGACAAAAAAGAAATGGAGATTGAAGAATGCTTAAAAAAATTGTTTTAAAACTATTGGTGTTTTATAAAAAATACCTATCCCGAGGGTATAATTGCCGGTTTGTACCAAGCTGCAGCGAGTATACTTATCAAGCGGTGGAAAAATATGGAGTGATAAAAGGCTTATGGATGGGGATAAAAAGAGTGAGTAAATGTCATCCTTGGGGTGGAAGTGGAATAGATCTGGTAAAATAACAAAGTTAAAAAAATCCTAAAGTCTAAAATCTAAAGTCTAAAACAAAAAATGAACATATTTATCGCTCCATTTGTAAATGCACTATTTGGTCTTTATTATTTATTTGGTAATTTAGGTTGGTCGATTATCGCAGTGACGGTGATAATTAGATTGGTATTAATGCCTTTAGTATGGCCAAGTTTGAAATCGGCCCAAAAAATGCAGGCTTTACAGCCTAAATTAAAGAAGTTGCAAGAGAAATTTGGAAAAGATAAACAAGGTTTGGCAAAAGCCCAAATGGAATTTTATAAGAGTGAAGGAGTTAATCCCCTGTCGGGATGTCTACCAAATATTTTACAGATTGCGGTATTAATGCTTTTTTTCTCGGCGTTTAATATGGTAACGAATTTTTCAACTGGAAAAATTGAAATGAAAACAGTGAATCAACAACTATTACCAGCCTTTCAAATAAAAGAAGGTTTTAAATTCAGTGATAATTTTTTGGGAGTCAATTTAGCAGCGACACCAGCAACAGTGATGAAGGGTGGTTTAGGTTTGGGTTTAATCTTACCGTTCTTTTTGCTTTTAGGATCGGGTTATTTACAATATTGGAGTGCTAAGAAAATGATGCCTCAAACAAAAGGGGTTGATGAGGCCGCCTTCGCTAAGGCTACGGCGGCTAAAGAAGACGATATGATGGCGGCGATGAGAACTCAGTCGACTTATATGATGCCGTTGATGACGATTGTGATTGGATTTAATTTTTCAGTGGGAATTTTATTGTATTGGTTTGTCAACAGTGCCGTGATGGCTGGACAACAGCTGTTAATGGCTAAATTTGACAAGGGAAAATAGAGGAACTTATGATAAAATTGCCATTATGGAAAATAAAAAAAGAAACGAATTAATTTTAAATTTAACCTGCGAACTGCTCGAGAAAATCAACTATGAAGTGGACAATGCTTTTGTAGAAGATATTGAAGGTGAAGAGGAACAAGTTTTGGTGGGAGTGACCGTTAAAGAACCAGGTGGATTGATTGGATTTAGAGGTCGAAATATGGCAGCTTTGCAATTATTACTGTCGTTGATGGTAAAAAAACAATTAGGTGAATGGGTGCGAGTGATTTTGGATATTAACAATTACCGAAGCGAACAAAAAGAAAGACTAGAAAGTATGGCCAAAGATTTGGCGAATAAAGTTTTGGAGACCGGAAAAGAAGTTCACATGGCCAACATGAGTTCTTATGAAAGAAGACTTTGTCATATGGTTTTAGTCGAAATTGAGGGAATTACCAGTGATTCTGAGGGCGAGGGCGAAATGAGACATATTGTGATTAGAAAGAAATAAAAAAATTCTAAAGTCTAAAGCATAAAATCTAAAAATTAGAAATGTGTTAGGATAGGGCGTGGAGAGGTTTTTCACCATTTTTTGGCTGTTACTGATTCCGACACAATTGGGAAGACATTTTTGGCTGCCGGAGAGCAGTGTTTTTGGGGCGAGGATAGATTATTTATCGATAATTTTATATTTAACAGATATTGTTTGGTTTTTATGGATAATAAATAAATTACGAATTAAACCCCCTGCCTCGGGGACAAGGGCGGACACGTGGGTCCGCCCCTACAAAAAAATATTTACTTTTCAAAATTTAATTTTACTGTTGTTTGTGGCGGTAAATGTGGTGATGGCAGAGGCGAAATGGGTGGCGATGTACAGATGGTTGAGGCTGTTTCAATGGATAATTACAATTTATTTGGTAAGAGTTGATAAAAATAAAATAAAAAATTATTTAATGAAAATAATTCCAATTTGGATAATTGGAGAAAGTTTTTTGGGATTATTACAAGTGATGAATGGAGGCAGTTTGAATGGAATTTGGTGGTGGCTTGGAGAGAGAAGCTTTGTTTATGGAGGAATCGGGATTGCGCAAATGAATTGGCTTGGCGATAATTGGATTCGAGCTTATGGAACTTTTTCGCATCCAAACTCTTTGGCGGGATTTTTGTTATTGGGTTGGTGGTTTTGGAGAAAATTACGAATTACGAATTACGAATTACGAATTAAAGACAAAAAACAAATATTTAAAAAAGTTTTTTACTGGATAGTGAATTGGAGTGCGGTGTTGGGTATTTTGGTGGCGGGAAGCAGGACGGTGTGGCTGCTGACAGCGATACTTTTAATAATTGATCAATTACGAATTACGAATTACGAATTACGAATTAAAAACCAAAAAATTAGAAGGCAGTTAATTGGAAAATTGTTGATGGGGGCGGGGGTGATATGCCTGTTTTTAGGAATAATCAGTGTCAATTATCGAATGAGTGATTTTATTGGCGGCTGGGATGTTAACAGTTTCCAGAAAAGAGAAATGTTAATGGGAGCGGCGGTGAAAATGATCAAAAGCTCTCCCCTCTTTGGAGTTGGAGCGGGAAATTTTGTGAAGGAATTGCCAAAATTTCAAAGCGGAAGTTGGTATTGGTTACAACCGGTACATAATATTTTTCTATTATTGTGGAGTGAAATTGGACTGCTCGGAATAATATTACTAATTACGAATTACGAATTACGAATTACGAATGAAAAAAAAATAGATTTTATGAATTTAATTTGGAAAAAGTACTGGTGGATATGGGTGATTGTGGGGGTGACAGGATTAGTGGATCATTATTGGGTGACCTTGCCACAGAATAGCTGGCTTTTGGCGGTGATATTGGGGGTGATTTAAAAAAATCCTAAAGCATAAAGCATAAAGTCTAAAGCATAAAACAAAAATAAAAAAAAGCATAAAGTCTAAAGCCTAAAGCATAAAGCCTAAAATCTAAAGAAAAAACAAAAATAAAAATAAAAAAAAGTATAAAGTCTAAAGCATAAACAAAATTAAAAATAAAAAAAACCTAAAATCTAAAGAAAAAATAAGGTAAAATTAGGAATGCTGAAAAAGATTGCGTGGAATACGGTGGTACAACTGATAGGAAAAGCTTTGGCGGTGGTGGTGTCACTGATAACTACTGGGATATTGACCAGAAAATTGGGAGCAGTGGTTTACGGACAATACATTTTAATTACTTCAATCTCGATTTTTTTTGATGCTTTGGCTGATTTTGGGACTTCAATAATCGGGGTTCGGGAAGCAGCCAAAGAAGAAAATGAAGAAGGCCGAGTAAAAGTGTGGTCAAATGTGGCGATTTTAAGACTGTTAATGGCGTTTTTTAGTTTAAGTTTAGGAGTAATTTTAATTTATTCCTGGCCAGATTTAAAAGAAATAAGAATAGAAACACTTTTAGCTTGGTCAATGATGGTGTTTACCTCTTTGGCAGGGTCTTTGGGAATAGTGTGGCAAACGAGAATAAAAATGGAAACAAAAGTGATTGTGGAGGTGTTATTTCCAACGGTGTTTTTACTGTGTTTATGGAGATATAAGGGCGAAATTAGCTTAATTTGGGTATTTGGAACTTATTTAGTGGCTAGAATAGTGACTTTGGCGGGCGGATGGTGGGCAGCAAGAGGGACGATTAATTTTAGATTATTAGATAAGAAGTTGATTAGAGAATTAGTTAAAATGAGCTGGCCGATGGGAGTGTATTTATTAGTGTTTTCAGCTTATGATCGGGCAATTGATTCAATGATGATCAGAAGGTTTTTTGGTTCAAGTGAAGTGGCTTGGTATGGATTGGCTTATAAAATTTATGGAACCTTAATTCAACCGGCGTATTTTTTAGTAATTGGAATTTTTCCAATGTTGTCTAAACCCTTCCCCAACCCTTCCCTTGACAGGGCAGGGAGAGAAGAAAAAAGTAATCAGAAAGATAGAGTATTTAATTTAGCAGCAATAGTGTTGTTGTTGTCGGGAATAACGGTAATGTTGGGGGTATGGATATTTGCCCCATTAATGGTTCAAATTTTGGCGGGAAGTCAGTTTGGAGCTTCAGTGGGAGTATTAAGAACATTGGCAGTAGCACTACTTTTTGCCTATTTAGGGCATTTAGTGGGCTTTACTTTGATCTCGAAAGAAGGACAAAGGGCGATGTTGGCTTTGGGAGCCTTGGTGATGGTATTCAACTTTGTAGGTAATTTAGTGGCTATCCCCTATTTTGGAATTATGGGAGCGGCGGTAGTGACGGTGTTAACGGAAGCTTTATCGTTGATTTTGATGAGTTGGAAGCTAAAACAGATCTGGAAATAAACACTTTTTGAGATATTCCCCTATTTAGAATACTGACGGATTTTTAGTGTCAAAAGAACAGAAATACTAACATTATTTAGTTCAAAAAATATTTTTGCAGTGCTCGCTACCTTCGGGCTTGGCTTCGCCGGCGCGTTCGCTGTGCGCTGAAAAATACTTTTTGAACAGAAAAATATTATGCTGCGCTAATTGCTGTTATGACGATTTTTCACGTAACAGGGGGAGGGAATGACCGGTTATGACAGTTTTACAAGATAAATAACCGCAAAATAACCGAAATATCACCGCAGAGGTAATTTTGCTTTAAAATGAAGTATGGAAACAGGAGTGGCTAGAGCGATAATTTGGGGTGGGGAATGTTTCGTGGCCCAAAACTTGAAAGATAAACTAAAAGGACAAGGCATTAAAGTAATTGATGGCGATATTGAGGAAGAAGTAGTGGCAAATTATTATTTTGATTTTGGTGGCCATAGTGAAAAATGGGAAAAAATAAACAAGAGTCAAAGATTGGTGATAATAAGAGTAAATAATGATGAACCCGACTTCGACAAAGATTACGTCGAGGCGAAGGAAAAATTAACGAAATTAGGTTTAAATTGGCGGATAGTGGTGGGAGAAAATGTTTATGGGGTGGGAATGGGAACAGACAATTTTTTGGGTAGAGCTTTTGAATTAGCCGCGAAAAACAAAAATTTAATTCTGCCAAATTTAAAACAAATTTATCGAGTTTTGGCCAGTGATGATTTAGTGGAGGCGGTTTTAAGATCTTGTTTTTTTTCTGGAACTTTAGGTAAATTATTTGTAATTGCGGGAAAAGAAATTAATTCAAAAATGATTGCCGAAGTATTGGTGGAAGAGGCGAAAATGACGAGATTACAAGTGTTAGAAAGCGACCAGGTTATTATGTCATCTGACGGTGACACCAACCTGGCAAGTGAGGAGGCGAAGAAAATATTAAGATGGGAAGCAAAAGTTGAATTTAGGGAAGGGGCTAAAGAAGTGGTGCAATATTTTGTGGCTAAAGTGGATGAAGAAAATCGAAGAAAGCCGGTAAAAAAGACAGAAAAATATATGGCACCAAGGAGAGAAGAAACAAATAATTTATATGAGGTGGTAACGGAAGAAGACCAGGCTATTATGTCATCTGAAGATGACACCAGCCTGGTAGAGGAAGAAATAGAAATAGAAGAGGCAAAACCCGCCGACGCAAAGAGTTTTGGCGAGGCGAAGGAGGAATTTAGTTGGGAGAGTTTGTTGAATAAAAGCCCGCTGCCAATGAGAGAGGAGAAAGATAATTACGAATTACCAATTACGAATTACGAATTAAAAAAAGATCAAAACCCACCTGTTTCGACAAAAGTCGAAACATCCTCCCTTGACACCCCTTCGTCTGCGGCTTCGGACGTGCAAAGTGAAGGGAGGCCGAAAAAGATTTTAAAAAACAGAAATTATTTTAAGTGGATAATTGGGGGAATTTTTGTAATTTTATTGATTATTTTTTCAGTAAATATAATCAAAATGGTAAGAATTCCCGGGCAAATGAAGATGGTGGAAACTTTGATTGAGACGGGGAAACATGATGAGGCAAGCAAAAAAATAACGGCTTTAAAAAATGATAATCAGTATTGGCTGGGAATGATGAGTGGAGGGAAAATTGGGTCTTTGTTAAAAATGGAAGAGGGAGCAATTAATATTTTAAGTTTGGGAGTGGAGATAGCTAAGGAAGGGGAAGGTTTGGCGGGAAGTTTTTTTGGAAAAAATGAAGTGTCAATGTCGACAGAATTACCGAAATTAAGCAGTAATTTGGAAGCATTGATTTCAGGTTTAGGAATTTTACAGGGGAGATTATCAAGCGGGTGGCAATGGCTGCCAGGACGATTTCGGGATAATATCGATAATTTAGAAAAGACAATTAAAGAAAAGAGACAAGTAGTGGAAGATATAGATAAATTAATGCCCATTTTACCTGAATTTTTAGGTTTAGACGGTAAGAAAAGGGAATATTTGGTGTTATTACAAAACGAAAATGAATTAAGAGCTAGTGGGGGATTTATTGGATCTTATGGAATTTTGAGTGTCGGTGACGGCAAGTGGCAGAATTTGGAAATTAGCGATGTCTATCAGGCCGATGGTCAGTTAAAAGGACATGTGGAGCCACCAGCGGAAATAAAGAAATATTTAGGGGAGGCGGGGTGGTTTATGCGAGATGCTAATTGGCAGGCGAGTTTTCCTTTGGCGTCAAAGGATATTCAGTGGTTTTTGGAAAAAGAAACGGGGAGGCAAGTTGATGGGGTGATTGCTTTAAATTTAGCTACAGTTAAGGGAATTTTAGGAGTAATAGGTGAAGTATATGTGCCCGATTTTAAAGAAAAAATCAATCAAAATAACCTTTATGAAGAAGCAGAATATTACGCGGAAAATAATTCTTTTGCCGGATCGGGGCAAAAGGCGAGTTTTCTGGGAGCGGTGAGCAAACAATTAATGGAAGAAATTAAAGGAATTAAGGGAGCCAATGGGGAGAAACTGATTGAAGTTTTGGTAGAGCTAATGAATAGAGGGGAAATTCAATTGAACTTGAAGCAGACTGAAGCCCAACAAAGTGTGGCCAGTGCTGGTTGGGATGGGGCGATTTATCAAGGGAAGTGTCCTTCGACAAGTTCAGGGCAGGCTTGTTTGGCAGACTATTTGTATATTGTGGAATCAAATTTTGGGGTAAATAAGGCAAATTATTTTTTGTATCGAAACATAGAAAGAGCGGTGGAGATTAGTGAAAATGGAGTAACTAATGATTTAAGCATTAGTTACGAAAATACGGCGAAAAGCAGTGCTTGGCCGGGTGGGGATTATAAAAATTATTTGAGAATTTATGTACCACAGGAGGCAGTGGTGACAGAAGTAAACTGGAGTGTTCCGGACAGTGGCGAGAAGAAAGTGGTCAGTGGGGATGATTTGAAAATCAGTAATGTAGACGGGAAAAAAGAGATTGGTTTTTTGGTGACGGTGCCAGTGGGGAAAAAGATTAAAGTTGAGGTAAAATATACCGAAAGTATGGTATTAAAAGATTTACAAAAATTTTCTTATTTAAGTTATATCCAAAAGCAAAGCGGGTTTGGAGATACGGGCATGGTGACTTTGATATCGGTACCACAAGATTGGCAAATTTTAGGAGCAAACCCGGCGGCAAATGTGGTGGGGGGGAAGCTACTTTTTAACCAAAAGTTGGAGAGAGATATTAAAATGGGGGTGGAGATGGGGAGATAAAAAATTACGAATTACCAATTACGAATTACGAATTAAAAAATGAATGAAAAAAGTTAAATTTCAATCTACCCCCAACCCCTCCTTTTCCACTCCCGTGGATCAGCTACTGCCGAACACGGAGGGGAGAAAGAATTTTTTAAGAAAAGTGGAAAATTTTAAGTGTGAAAATTGTGGAGAAGAGGTGGTGGGAAATGGATACACGGATCACTGCCCTAAATGTTTGTGGGGAAAACATGTGGATGAAGAGATCCCTGGGGACAGGGCCAGTGAGTGCAGGGGGTTGATGAAACCAATAGAAGTTGCCTATTTATCGGGTAAATTCAAGATACACTACAGGTGTAGTAAATGCCGGCATGAATTTTGGGTGTGGGCCGCCGAGGGGGATAATAAAGATTTGTTAATGGAGTTGGTGCGGGGATAAATCGGAGAATATGCGGAGATCGGGGTATTATGCCAATAAATTGGCACCACCCCGACTAATTTATTTTTTTTACGATGATATAATTGATATCTATGTGGCAAAGAATTAAGAAAATATTAGGAATAAAAAATAGAGATAAGAAATCAGATTTTAGAAATAAGAAAAAAGGGGATAGTACGATACCTAAGGAAATTTTGGATAAATTACCTCCGGGAGTAAAAATCAAAAAAATTGAAATTGGGCCGGCGCAAATAATTAGAACAGTAATTTATTTAATTGTGTTTTACATGGTGGTGTCGACTTTGTTGGGGGCTTTGGTAGGACAAAATGTGGAAAAGACGTCATTATCGGCAATAATTGATTCAATTAAAAAAGGACAAGTCGAGGAAGTGACGGTGATGGACAGTGAAATTTTGGCGAAATTAAAAGATGGCGGTAAAATTTTGACCGCATCTAAAGAAACAAATGTATCAATGTCGGATATTTTGCAGAAAGAGGGAATTGACATTAGTACGGTGAAATTTACCGTGGAAAACAGAAGTGGCTGGAAAGCTATGGGAGATATTTTGATAACTTTGTTATCAATTGGGTTACCAATTTTATTAATAATTTGGTTTTTTAGCCGACAGAGCGGGGGACAGGGCGGCGGTGGGATGTTTGGTTTTGGAAAATCAACAGCAAAATTGTTTATTAAAGGCAAACAAAACATGACTTTTAAAGATGTGGCTGGAGTAGAAGAGGCAAAAAGAGATTTAGAAGAAGTGGTCGATTTTTTGAAACATCCGGAAAAATATCACAAAATGGGGGCGAGAGCGCCACGAGGGGTGTTGTTGGTAGGACCCGCCGGGGTGGGTAAAACATTATTGGCCAAGGCAGTGGCCGGAGAGGCAAATGTGCCATTTTATTCGATGGCAGGGTCAGAATTTATGGAAATGCTTGTTGGTGTAGGAGCATCTAGAGTGAGAGATTTATTTGGGACGGCAAAAAAAGCCGGGAAGGCGATTATTTTTATTGACGAAATTGATGCGATTGGGCGAATGAGAGGAGGAATGGGTGGTGACCATGGAGAAAGAGAACAAACGTTGAATCAAATTTTAGTAGAAATGGACGGATTTGAAACTAATACGGCTGTAGTAGTGTTGGCGGCAACCAATCGAGGTGATTTATTAGATCCAGCGTTATTGCGACCGGGTCGTTTTGATAGAAGGGTAGTGTTAGAAATGCCCGATCTTAAGGACAGAGAAGAGATTTCTAAAATTCATGCCAAAGGAAAGCCTTTTGTAAAAGATATTAATTGGACAACGGTGGCCAGAAGAACGGTAGGTTTTTCGGGAGCAGATTTAGAAAATATGCTAAATGAAGCGGCCATTAAAGCGGCTCGAGAAAATAAAACAGAGATTGAAATGGTCGATATTGAAGAGGCGGCCTTAAAAGTAAAATTAGGCTCGGAAAAAAGACGAGATCAAACTGATGAAGACAAATTGATGACGGCTTACCATGAGGCGGGACATGCGATAGTAAATTTTGCGGAAGACTTGGACCCGGTGCATCGAATTTCGATTGTGTCACGGGGAATGGCATTGGGATTTACCCTAATTCCACCGAAGATGGACAGGGTTCATGAAACTAAATCGAGATTAATTAAACAAATGGCGATGGCGATGGGTGGAAGAGCGGCCGAGGCCTTAGTTTTTAACGACATAACCACCGGAGCCAGCAGTGACATCAGCCACGTGACTAACATTGCTAGAAACATGGTGGTGGAATGGGGAATGTCGGAATTGGGGCCAATAAATTGGGGACCGCAAATTGATACTGACGATTTTGGTAAGGCCTGGGTGGAACCAGCAAAAATTTCTGATGGAATGCAGGGAAAAGTGGATGAAGAGATTAAAAAGTTAGTAAATACCGCCTTATTACGGGCAGAAGGTTTATTGAAGAAAAATCGAAAAAAATTGGATGAACTAGCTAAATTGCTGGTGGAGAAAGAGAGTTTGGATGATAAAGAGTTTGAAGAATTTATGAAGAAGTAGTTATTTTTAAATATATTTTATCTCGTATATTATTTTTAATCACTCACACGTGATGGATTACCTCACAGGCTCGTGATTAAAAATAACACACTTCGATAAAATATTAATTTAAAAAATTAAGAGTTTTCTTCAAGATTAATAATGCGTTGGAGTATGGCTAGTGAACCTAAATAGACGGGTTCGATGCCGGCGAGGTTGAGGGCGCCAGCACCAAGGTTTTTTGCCCTAGAATAGGGGGTATCTGAGGTATAGTTGATGACGCCGACGTCGAAAGGAGCAGAATTTAAATCGACTAGAGTCGATTTTGGGGTTTGTTGGTCGTAGGTGGCCTCGGTAATGGCGGACAAATAAGGACCAGTTTCCATTTCGATAACAGTAAGATTATTTTGAAAATATTTTTTTAATAAAGCTTCATTTTCAAGAAAAGTGCCAAGAACGGTGACGGATTTTTGATTAGTTAAAATAGAACCCTGAGTGTTGGTGTAAGGAAAAAAAGTGTTAAAACAATTTTTGAAAAAGTAAGAATTTTGGGTATGTTCGTCAAAAACGAGACGGGGAATCTCGAGATCACCGATTTCAGAATTGAGAACAGCGGCTTTGCCTAAAACGTAAACTCCCTTAACTTGGGCAACATTTTCCAAAACTTCGTTAAGAATGTGGTAGGCGGCGAAACCAAGAGGGTAGTCGATATTAAAAATTAAAGTATCACTTTGGGCGATTTTGGAGGGTTTGCTAATTTTAAGACGGGAATCTAAATATTTAGATTTTAAAAGATTTTTAATAGGGAAAATTTGGGTGTTGATACTGAGATAATCGGTGGAAGGAATGCTTAAAATACCGAGACGGTCTTGAATTTTTTGAAATTCCTGTTGATATTTTTGATCATTACTCAAATATTTGGAAAGGTAATACAAGAAATCGTTTTGGTGAATATAGGCCGATAGTTCTGAATAATTTTTGGGAGCTAATTTTAATAATTTTTCTTTAGATTTAAGAGGAAAGCCGGTGATTAAATTTAAAAGGGAATGAGAATTGCTGCTGACAAAATAGATTTTTTGATGGGAAATATGGCAGTTATCGGCGACATTGATGGCGATGTTTTTCCACCAACGCTGGGTGGTTTTGGTATAGTCGATCCAGGAGCCGGCGAGAAGACGGAGACGAAAATCTTGGGGATGCTGGTACATCCTTTTAAGGCGAAGGCGCCAATTGCGACCTAAAGCAATTTTAATTTTTTGCCAATCTTCCGTGGGAAAAGAAATTTTTTCTAAAAGACTTTTATCTTTGACGGCTTGCTTAAATTTGGCAAGGGTGGGGTAGGCGGTGACGGCCAATTGATGAAATTTATTCCACTCAATTTGGTAGGCAAGAAGCAAATTGACAAGGTCGTCGAGATCGGAAATGGAGGAGATGAAAACGGCATAGGTACCGGTTTTTTTGTCAAAAAAGGCAGTGCGGCGGCGGGCAGAAGTAGTGACCGAGTGCCATTTTAAAATATCTTTAAAGCCGGCGTTTTGGAAAACTTGAGGGTTTTGACCGATGACAACTTTTTGGGTGCGGTCGATAACTTTGGGAAGGCGGAGAAGAGAATAGATGATGGCCGAGGAGTCGGGTTTTTGGGGATCAGAGGCGAGGGGATGTAAAATAGAGTCGATTTTTAGGTAAGAATTAGTGAGAGAGTGAAGGGTGACTTCGAGATTGCTTTTGAGAGCGGAACGGTAAGTGCGGACGTGGAGGTCGATGGAATCGAGAGAAGACATACACCATTATAGACAAAAAAATCCTAAAGCATAAAGCCTAAAGCAAAAAATTTTTCTGCCAGAGACGGATCAAGTAAGGGAAGAGAAGTCCATTGTGGGTGAAAAAGTGATATAATACACATTATTGTTATATAGTTATATAAATAATTATGGCTAATAATGTTGAAGATATAAGTAAAATGATTACGGATAGTAGGGAGGCTCTTAGAATAAGTAGAGAATTAGAGAATCAAAAAAAGTCAGCCGAGTTGAATAAAATGATGGCAGAATTTAACGTAAGATACGAAGATAATTTAGCTAATTTAAAAGCAACGGGAATTGTGGAAGTTTTTATAGAAATAATTGAAAAAGAAGTAGTAATTCTTAGTCCTGCACAGAAAGAAACAAGAGTTGCACGTGAAATTCCAAAAAAACCCGCATTTATTTCTTGGCTTCAGCCAGAATTTAAACCACCAACATGCGGGTATCGTTGTCTTAGTGATTTTTATGATGTCCGTGCGGAAATTGATTTAAATTTTGATTTACATTTTCAAGAGAATCCTTGGTCAGATAGTGGTGGCAGTAGTTATGTTCCAAAAACGTTGGAAGCTTTATTTTTTCATAATGAATTTAGACTTGGATATGGCGACAATATTTCAGGTATCAGTAGAGAAGACTTAATCCAAAAAGTTGGGGAGAAGATAATTAGATTAAAAGGACTAGAATTACCACAGGCAAGGAAATAGTTTTGTATTTTTATAGAGGTCTAAAGCATAAAAAGAAAATTTCTTTGGAGGAGAGAGAGAAAATTGTGGTATAAATAAAATTATATGATTATAGGTTTAGAGATGATATAATTTAAACATGAGTGATGAAGAAGCAAACAATTCACCAGATAATAGAAATGAACTAGCAAATGAGGCTGAATATGCGGCAAGACAACAAGGTAAATATTATGAAAGGTATGGATTTGATGCGAGTGCGAGCAACGTCAGCCACTTGATTGTTGATGAAGACACTGATGCTGATTTCGGAAAAGATTTAGTGGCTTTTTATTTTCTTTGTCAAAATTCACCAACATCAGGAACGGAGATTTCCAGTTGGGAATTAGGAGGAGTATTTTCGGCTTTGGGAACCAGAACATTGGAGAATATGTGGTTGAGAAGAAATTTTTCCAAAGTTCAAGGGATAGTGACAGGAGAGGTGGGTGAAATAAATAGTAATCCGGTTTTAAAAAGCGCGGTAACTAAACAAGCTTCACATGTATTTGTTGATGATAGTTCTGAATTTCATACAAATGAAAATCCTGGATTATCTTCTGACTTGACTCCGGAAGAAATGAGAGCTTATAGTGACTACGATAGGGCATTTAGAGCGGCACATCAAAGGTGTTTGTCTTGTGGGGAAACGACAGGAAAACCAATGGACGATTGGGTTGCGTTGTCAAGACAAAAATCGGAACTAGATTTGGTTTTGAGAGCCCCCGGGTTGTCAGTTGAGGTAATGGAAAATTTGAGTACAAGGCTTGAGATTATTTCCGATAAATTAAACCAAAGATGGGTTGACATAAAAATGCTTGATTTGACAATGACAGGGGCTTCGGCCGATAAAGAGAATGCAGCATGGGTATCATTGACAGGGGCGGCATTGGGGATATCAGAAACATTTGCGAGTTGTAGACAATGGTTAACCAATCAATCTGACCTTGATCCAATTTCAAAGTTGTGGATTTATCAGGGGAGAATGACGGAATTACATCCAAGTCACTTGGAGGCAATGGCCAAGGAATTCCCAAGTTTCAATGAGGCCACTAGGGGAATGTTGGCATTGGGAAGCTGGAAATATGCTCTTGGTGATAACGGTGAAATTTATCCGTCAGGGAGATATGGCTTAGGTTATGTTGATGCCACGGGTCAGGTGGATGATGTAGATAGGGCGGTGACCAGAAGTCCGGACGGAAGAATAACGGGTTTAAATGCTGGAATAACTAAGTTAGGGGAAAATCAAATTTTTGTAAGAGGGGAGGGAGTGGTTAATGTGGTGAATGATAAGGCGACAATTGCGAATCGAGAAGTAACAATTTTTTCGAAAAATATATTACACGTAGATAAGGATACAAGAGGTAGAGATATTAAATTAAAAGATCGCGATGTTAGTGAGTTTTTGGCTGATATGATTAAGTTTGTTCGTGGTGGAGACAAAAGAAGTGCGGATCATGAAATTGAATTGGGAATAGAGATGGCAAGAGAATTTTTTGAATTTTCAATGATGGCTAACTGGGATGGAGTAGCGAGAGATAGCCAGAGAAGACCATATTATATGCTTGGTGGTGATTCTTTGACATTAAGTTCTGACCCAGAGAGCCAGACAGTAAAATTTGGTGCTCCTATTAACGGGAGTAGTGATGAGGCAACAACCTTTCCATATTGGGCCGGTGGTGATTGGGGAAAGTTGACACAAACAAGAGCAAAACAGATTAGTGAGTTAGGTAAAGGAAGAAAACATGGTTTATATACTTTACTGCCCTTTTTGCCAGAGAATTTAGTTCAACCGATGTTGGGTAACGATGATGTGGAAGATGTTTTGCAAGGGCAGAAAACAATGGAACAGGTATTTCATGAAATGAATGCTAATGCACAATTTAAAACCTATTGGTTAAATATATTTAAAGGAATTGCGGTTTATGAGTTCATTTCTTCTAACTTCGTTGGAGATAAAGATCCTGAAAAGGCTGAAGTTGATTTGTTGGCTTTGCTTATGCAGCCAAGATTATTGGAAGGTTTGAATAAGGATATAGACTTATCTTTGTTCTGGGTAGATAAAATGGAGGCGGCTAGATTGAAGGTAAATATTGTATTGGCGGGTTTAGCTGCGGTAGCAAGAGAATTTGTGAATGAGGAATTGTTTGGTGTTCCGGGTAAGGGTGATTTTAATGGAAGATTGGCTGAGGACATTACAAAAGTTAACGAAAATGGAATTAATGATACATCAGATGTTGATAAGCTGAAGATTGTGTTAAGACAATTGATTTCATCGAGATTTATTGGTGATGAAAAAGAGGTTATGAGAGTGGTGGATAGATTGAAAGGATATAAGAACGGTGAAAATGGTTTAGGTTTTTCAATGTCGGAATTTATTGGGGTTTTTGGACCGGATTATTTAAGTAGATATTCAGTAAGTAGAGAAGAAAGGAGAAATAAAGTTGTGAGTCGTTCGAAAAAGAGGTAGGTTGATAGCAATGTGAAATAAGGATTAATTTTTGGTTGGTATTTTGTATCGACTTAGTTTGGAAGTTAACGCATGATTTTTTCAGCTGCTTCTTTGGCAATTTCCTCTGGCGTCGTTTTTGTCTGAAGATTGGCCCCAAATTTTTGAATGTCCGCATTCCCAGTCATATTACCAATTCTATTAACTTGTTTGCCTGTCCAATGGCCAGCCTTGCCTTTTACGTAAGTCTCTCCAGCTTGGTATGGGGCGCTCTTTTGGACATCCTTAATTGCACCTTCTATACCTTGACCAATGGCTTGACCCCAAGGAGAGGGTTTGATCATAAAGATATATTGAGGCACCATTTCTGGAAGTTTACTGATAAGGGCAAGGCCAGCGAAACCAATACAGGCGGCAATAATGGAAGGAGCGATACCGCCAGTAGAACCAAAAAGACTAGAAACACTAATTAGAGAGGGGGCCCAAACAGTGGGGGCCAATGAGGAAGAACCAACATTGGTTTGAGCGACAGCATCAATGACTAGATTGAGAATAACTAAAAATATCCCAACTACCGGGAAAACAGCCATGTTGGCAACAACATCTAGAAGCCAAGAAGTAAAGCCAATTTTGGAATTGGGAAAGGCCCCCATAGCAATTCGCAGAGGGGCAAAAATGATATTGAAGATAATGGTGACATAGCATTTAATCAAACCAAAATAGAGTTTAATAAGCCAGATACTAACAATAATACTTAAAATTAGAGGTATCAATATTGCGCCGATTATGCCGCCTCCAACTCCACCCAATCCCCGGCCGATTATATCAAGGATAGTATTACCAGCGGAACCAATGAGGCCATTACCTAGGCCACCCGCAAAAAAACCAAGAATAATACTACCTAGAAGGCCACCAAGAAGGGCAGTGGAAAACCAACCTGGGGAGGCACGGTAGGTAAGTAATTCAAGAGTGTGAAGATTTGGATTACTAAGATTAGTGAAGTTAAAATAGCCTTTACTAACAATAATACCAAAAAAATTACCGATATCGCTTAGGATGGGCAAACCGGTACCTCCCCACCAACCAGGAAAGAGAGTTTCAGTGAGAGGAACACCTTTGACGGAAAAAAGAACAGCGATAACAAGAGCTTCGACGAGATTACAGAGATCGATGACTAGACCGGCGATAGCATAAGAAAAAGTGACTAAAATGAGAGTAGTGATTAACTTAGGGATGGCACTTTGGACGGTAACGACAGCTTGGGGGCTGATTTTGACCCGAAGCATGATCATAATACCGATAACAATAAAGATAATGGAAGAAAGAATGTAAACTACATTTCTAAAGCCACGCCAAAGGGGAAGTAAAAACTGAAGACCGGTAAAGCCGGTACCTTGAGCATAGGCGGGCTTACCTAAAAAAGAATCCTTAACTTGGGCAATATATTCAATACCAGAGGCGGGGGGGGTGTTGAGAGCGGCAATCATATTGTTCATGGTGCCAATGGCTCCGCCGGGGAAATAAAAAGAAGTGGCAGAAGTGCCGGTTTCAAAAACACTTTCGGGAATATCACCGACCAAGCCATTAAAAAGGGACATCAGATTGTTGCCCATGGCTTCATTTGTCCAAGCTTCGAGACCAATACCCTTTTTCATGGCGGATTGTTTTTGAAGAAAAAGATTGGTATCTGCGGCAAAAATTGGGGAAGAATTAGAAGTGATAAACCCGCCTACGCTGAAAGCTACGACGAGGCAAAGCAAAAATTTAAAAAAAGCACGCTTGAGCATTGAGTTATTTTAGCAAAAAAATAGGTAATGTTTTCATATAAAGTTAAAACCAAGTAGAAGGGCGGAGGTAAGTGCGCATTTCCTGGTAAAGCATATCAGCGCGGTAACCAGGATCGGGAACAGAATTATTTTTATCGGAGGTAGTGGAACTGGCAAAAGAAATATTTTGGAGCGATTTTGATTCAATGGCGGCGGCGGGAATCATGTTTAAAAAGGCTTTTTCGGCAATTTGAGCAGTGGTAACTACCTGGGCATCGTAAATAGTAGTAATGCCGATGTGAACGTTTTTAGTGAGGGAAGCGCCAGCGGAAACATGTTTTTCGAAGGCGGCAAAAAGGGAAACACCGACATCTAGTGGCTGATCAAGGGCGGTGTCGCTGCTGGTTTCAATATTGTCTAAGGAAGCATTGCCGAGATCGCTTTGATTGGCAGGATTAACATAACTGAGGGATTCGCTGTATTTAGAAGTGGCGGCGGCGGCATTGGGAAGATTGTTTTCGACAGTGGTGGCCACGGGACAACTGGGTTCACCATTAGCATCAGTGCAGTTATAGTTGATGGTGACAATTTTTCTGATGGCATTGCCCTTAGGAACATAATTAATTTGTTGATACATCAAAGAATAGAGATCTTTGGAAAGTGGAGTAAAGCTTTTGCCTTTAGATCGGAGAGAATAACAATTAGCCAAAGAGGAGCAGGAAGAGGAATAGTAGGTATTGACGGCGGAAATAAGCTCGGAGGGGAAGAGAGTTGGAGTGGAATCGGGGGTGGAATAATAAAGAGCTTGATCTTGAAGTCCAAAAAGCAATTCAGAGAGATAGACGGGGCGGCAAGAGGAAGTGTTTGATTTGTTGGTTAATTCTTGGCAAAGACCGTTACAACTCCAAGCGATTTGATAATCTTGGACAACAGTATCGAGGAGGTTTTTTTGATCAAGAGATTGAATGTCTTCAGAGAGAAATTGGCTACGGTAATAATAAATTTGTTTAGCGGGGGTGGCTCGAAGAGAAGCGCTGGAACCGTCGATGTCAAAACTGCTAAAGTTGGCTTTGGCACCAGCTTCGGTACATTTTATTGAACCACGAGCAAAAAAAGATTGAAAATCACGATAATAATTATTGGAAAGAGATTTAATACTAAATTTGCCGGTGATTGGTCCGTTGGCATCATAGTCAACATATTTTTGAATTTCATTACCATTGGAATCAGTGACGCCAGTACCCACCATGACCGGCTGCCAAGATTTAGAAATGGTGGAATAGCCGTTATGAGTAGCAGTGTTGTCTTTTAGGGTGTTGGAATGAGTGTTGTTGCTGGGAATTTCCGGAGCGAGGGCGGGACCAGGAGCAGAACGGGTGCTGCTTTCCATTTTGACGGGAGGAAAGATAAAATCGAGAAGATTAAAGGCATAAACAGGAGTGGCAGAAAGACAAAAAAAAGAAATTAAAATCAAAAGCCCCTTAATCCCCCTTGATGAAGGGGGACAAAAAATATTTTTAGCAAATTTTAAAAAATTGTTTAATTTCAAAGATCTTTAACCGGGAATAACAAAACTAGTAATATTGATGCCGGTGAATTTTTGGATAAAGCTGAGGATAAGCCAGGAAGCGATGATACCAACTAGACCGATAATAGCCATGGTTAAGGTAGAAGAAGCGGCGGCAACAGCTTTTTGTTCGCCACTGCTAAATAAATATTTAAAACCACCACTAATAAACATAAAAAGAAAGGCGAGACCGGCAAAAAAGACGATAACCTGAAGGACATTAAAAAATAGACATTCGGCACCTTGAATGGTGGCAATATCGGAATAAGTGACTTCACCGAGACTGTTCGGGTTGACAGTAACACTTTTGACACAACGACCGGGCTGTTGAGTTTCCCAGGTTGAGGTTTGGGCGAAAACAGGGGAAGAAAAAAATGATCCGCCGACGCAAAAAGCTAAGGCGAGACAAAGGAAAAAATTAGCGAAAAGTTTCATGAGTTATTATAGCAAGATTGGGCGAAAAAAAATAAAAAAATTCTAAAGTCTAAAGCATAAAGCCTAAATAAAAAAAGCATAAAACCTAAAATCTAAAGTAGAAACAAAAAATAAAAACCCGGTCATTATGTGCCTAGGCACACCGACCGGGTAAAAGTTTAAAGAAAAAATTAATTGAAGGTAGGAATGGTAATGCCACTGAGAAGGCTGATACCGAAGATAGTTTCAATTAATTTCATAATGGCGAAAGCAGCAAAAACAATAGCTAAACCGATTAAGGCGTTAGTAATTTGATTTCTGGCAGCTTCGACGTTCTTTTGGTCACCACCGGACATAACCCATTTTAAACCGCCCAAGATTAGGATAAAAAAGAAAACTAGGGCCACTACTAACATGGCGAGAGAGATAGCACCGGAAACAATGCCACTGACAGTTATCGCAGCTAAAGGTTTAAAATCACTGGTGCCGGGAGTGAGGTTAATGGTGGCGGCGTAGGCGGGAATAGCAAAATTCATATTTTTTGGTTAATTAATAATTTAACTAGTAAATTTTAACAGTAAATGGTTATTTTTTAAAGAGAAGGAGTAAGAGAAGGCCAAGTAATTTGTAAATCTTCGAGACCGGTGATGCCAGTGATGGTGCCAACAAATTTAAGGATGGCGAAGACACTAAAGATAACAATGATACCAAGTAGGGCATAGGTAATTTGATTTCTGGCAGTTTCAACCTTTTTGGTATCACCATCGCTACTAATCATGTGGTATCCGGCCATAATTAGGTGCCACATAAAATAAATAAGACCGACAATAAAGAAAATAGAAAAAATTGCCTGAAGAACATTGTTGGTATAGAGAGCAGGATCTTTGGCTTGAAGTTCGCCGTTGTTGAGAAGAGGGTTAAAAATCATATTTTTAATAAAAAAGCATCCTATTAAACATTTGAGTAATGTCTAGGGGATTATCGAAGCCAAGAAGTTTAGCGATTAAAGTACCGATAGCAACGGCAATAACGATGATAAATAAACCCATGACACTGTTGGTAAGACGATTGCGATTGGTTTCCATTTTTTTCTCGTCACCTTCGGAGGAGAGAAAACCAAAACCGGCAAAAATAATTTGAGTAATGAAAAAGAGAACGGCAACAAGGGTGAGAATACCGATAAGCTGACTAGCAAATTTTTCAAATTTGGTGACAGCATCTTTGTTGTCGGTGGGGACAATGCCAGCTCCAGAAATAGTGTAACCAACAGAATAAGCTAAGAGTTTAATTGCCGGGACCATAGATAGTGGGGTTTAAAATATTAATGTTGGTAACACGGCCAATAATACCAGCAATGATGAAGGCAACAGAGATGATGACTAAACCGAGAATACTCTGCCAGATTTGATTCCAGGCTTGTTCGGTTTTTTTGACATCACCATTAGCACTAAGATATTGAAAACCGGCCATAATAAGCTGGACAACAAGATAAAGACCACCAATGGTGGCAGCAAGTTTAAAAATATTAGTCAAAAAAGTGAAAAAACCTGAACCTTGTTCACTGAAATAGGAGGTTGGGTTAAGAATAGTACCAAAAGGATTAGTGAGACTCATTTTTTATAGAATACTGATTCCAGTAATAACTTCAACAATTTGAATTATAAAGTAACTAAGGAAAATTACCAAGAAGCCAATGGCAGCGTCGGTAATCATAGTTTTGGCGGTAGCGGCCTTTTTTTGATCACCGGAACCGGCGCCGACAATCATCATAAAACCACCGGCGACGAGGAGAACTAAAAGAATTATTCCGGCGATAGTTAGGCCGTTTCTAACAATTATGGTAACTAAAGTGGCGGGATCGGTATAGGTTTGACTAATACTTTTTCCGGTACCTAAAGGGGTATCGCCGAGATTGACTGCAGCTAGTAATAAATTGGTCATAAATTAATAAGTGGATTATACAATATTTGTGGATAATAATGGTGTTATAATACGCCACTAAAATAATTACGAATGACAAATTACTAATTACGAATTATAGAAAATTAACGTAAACATATGAAAAAAACTGCCCTAGTTGTATTTATGTGTCTGTTCTTGATTTTAGGAGTGGTTAGAGTTGAAGCCCAGGTTATTAAACCGACTAAAGTCGGTTCCAACCTGGTAAAAATATCACCAACAGCAACGGTAATGCCGACGGCAGTGCCGACAGTAATCAGTAATATTACTGATGTTTCCAATAAAACTATTGATAAAAGAGAAGAGGTAAAGTGGCGGGTCTGGAATAGCTTGAGTTTTTTGATTTCGAAGGCGATTGAGAGGGGGGTACCGGCGAATACCATAGTACTATTATTATTACTGCCTTTGGTGGCAACTTTAGTATCGGTTTTACACTATTTTATAGGGGTGTCGGGCTATGGGATTTTTATGCCAACAATGATGGCGGTAGCGTTTTTGGCGACGGGGATAGCAGGAGGATTAGTATTAATGGCGGTAATTTTGGCAATAACTTTATTGGGTAATTTGGCGGTGAAAAAACTTAAATTACATTTTTGGCCGGCGAGGTCAATTACACTATTATTTGTGGGTTTGGGAATTTTTGGAGGAATGATGGTGGTGTCTTATCTAAAGATATTTGATGTCAGTAAGATTTCAATTTTTCCAATTTTGTTTATGATTTTGTTAACTGAAGATTTTGTCAGAACTCAATTAGTCAAAAGTAAAAAGGAAGCCGTCAGATTGACAGTGGGAACCTTGATTTTGGGGGTATTGGGAGCCATGATTATGGAAATGAAATGGCTACAGAACACGGTATTAAATTATGCCGAAATAGTGGTGATATTGGTAATTTTTATCAATATTTTGGTGGGAAACTACAGCGGAATCAGATTGTCAGAAATAAAAAGATTTAAAGGGGCAATACGAAAGAAATAAATAAAAAAAGCCTAAAATCTAAAGCATAAAGTCTAAAATCTAAATTAAAAAAAATCCTAAAGTCTAAAATCTAAAAAATAATATGTTCGGTATAAATCTAAAGCAATATCACCAATTTTTGACTAAGAATGAGAGAAATAAGGTGTATTTGCGCAAAAATACAGCGGAAGGTAGGGCAATTGCCGATAGTAAATACAGAACTAAAAGAAGGTTAGGGAAGGCAGGAGTTCAGGTGCCAAAATTGATAGCTAGATTCAAAAACACCGAAGAATGGGAGAATTTTGACTGGTCAAAAATTAATGAAAATTTTGTGATTAAACCAGTGTCGGGTTATGGCGGAGAAGGGATACTAATAGTAAGAAAAAAAATTCTAAAGTCTAAAGCCGAAAGTATAAATTTTTTGATGATGAACGGGAAGACAATGAGTCTGGAAGAAGTTAAATTGCATGGGGCGGAAATTTTGGCGGGAAGATACAGTATGCATGGCACGGCAGACAGTTTGATTATTGAAGAGAGAATTAAAATTCATCCGATGTTTTTTTCTTTAACGAAGACGGGAACGCCGGATATTCGGGTAATTGTTTATAACCGGGTACCGGTAATGGCCATGTTTAGAATTCCCACGGAAAAAAGCGGCGGAAAAGCGAATCTACAACAAGGGGCTTATGGATTGGGGATTGACTTGGCGACGGGAATTACGACTTTTGGAATTGAAGGAAAAGGTGAGGAAACTCGAAAAATTTATGACTTTGGAAAAAAGAAATTGATCAAGGTTAATGGCATTAAAATTCCTTTTTGGAAAGAAATTTTGGAAACGGCGGTGAAATGCCAAAGAGCGATTCCGGGCCTAGGATTTATGGGGGTGGATGTGGTTTTGGATAAAGAAAAAGGGCCGGAAGTATTAGAGGTGAATGCCAGACCGGGTTTGTCAATTCAATTATGTAATAAAGCGGGATTAAAAAGACGAATTGAAAAAATTGATGATATTACCGTAAGAAGCGACGAACATGCCATAGCTTTGGCAAAATATTTGTTTGGAGAAAAATTTGCGGATAAGGTGACCGAAAAAGAAACAGAGAAAAGAATTCAACCTTTGGAAATTATTAAGGTGAGAATTCCTAAGGGTTTTAAACCAGATTTACAAAAGAGTCCGATATTAAAACAGGGAAAACATAGGGTGGTGGAGGTACGAGCTAAGGTTGATACCGGGGCATTTAGAAGCTCGATTGATAGAAACTTGGCCGAAAAATTGGGATTATTATCTTCTGAAAAAATTCTTTATTTTCGCCATTACAAATCAAGTTTAGGGAAACATAAAGACAGACCAGTAATTGGGGTGACTTTTTGGTTACAGGGGAAAAAAGTGATGACAGCAGTAAACGTGGCAGATAGGGATAAATTGAGAACCAAATTTTTATTGGGGAGAAAAGATTTGGAAGGTTTTTTAATTTCAGCTAAGTCCAATCTCCCCAACCCCTCTTTAACAAGAGGGGTAGAAACAGAAATAAGAAAGTTAAAAATTAAGAAAAATAAATGAGTGTAAAAATAGCAGTATTTTTTGGAGGGAAAATCAGTAAACATTTGGTGCTGGTGAGAAACGCGGCCAGAAAGTTGTGGGCCATGCCTGCCGGCAGGCAGGTGGAATTGGATTTGGTGTCATACAACAATGTTTGTTTTGAAACAGAGACTGGAAAGATTTCTTTGAGGGGCAAGGATGTAAATGACTATGATGTGTTATTTTTTAGAACGACTGGAAAACATTGGGAAGAGGTGGATTTAATTAATTACCAATTACAAATTACGAATTACGAATCGAAGAAAAAACCTATTATTGTTGATCCAATGGTAGTGAATGGTAAGCCGTCAATGGCTTGCAAGGCTTACCAAATGCTGGCGTTAAAAAAGGCGGGAATTGATGTGCCAAAAAGTATTTACGGATCTTTGTGGTATTTATATGAAGTGATGGCGAGAGAAGATAACTCTCATCAACGAATTTTTTCCTCTGGCGAGTCTGCGAAGCAGGCTCAATGTCAGAAAAAATTATTGACTTCGAATTATCGATTCTCTTTTCCGATAATTTTAAAAGGCAGCGGGGGAGATAGGGGGACGAGGGTGTTTAAAGCGAACAATTTGAAAGAACTAGAAAAGTTAGTGAGAGATTTGAGAAAGAGTGAAACCCAGGAAGGAAAAAGATACATGCTGCAGGAATATATTGAAAATGAGGGAGATTTTAGAGTATTGGTGTTGGGAGAAAAAGTTTTGGGGGTGATGAAGAGAGCCAGAACGGCTAAAAATGAATTTAGAAACAATTATAGTGCGGGAGGGACGGTGGAGGTGGCTGAATTACCAGAGGAAGTGAAAGAATTGGCCGTAAAAGCGGCAAAAGTTTGTGGACTTTCAGTGGCGGGGGTAGATGTGGCCTTTAGAGATTTTGATCTAAAAAAACCAGTAATTTGGGAAGTAAATAAGGGGCCACAATTTAAAGGTTTTATGAAAGCGACAGGAATAGATGTACCAGCAGAAATTGTTAAATATTTAGTTTCGCTTAAAAATGATTAAAAGCTCTTGTTATCATTTTTTTGTTTCCTGTGAATGTGTTACCACGTTCAACGGAACCAAAAAAAGATAACTTCGACCTTTTAATATTTTTTAAAAAATTACATTTTCAAAATTTTAAATTATTTTTAATATAAATTAATAAAATTATGACCAAAAAAATTGTTACTTTTACCATGTCGCTGAAACAAAGCCAATTTGAAGTGGATAGATTAGAGACAGAGGCGAAAAAACTAGGAATTGAGGTGAATAGGGCTTTATATAGAGAATTATCGTTTGATTTAGGGCGGACACCCTCCAAAGGCGGGCAGGCAGGGTCCGCCCGTACTTTTGTGCGAGGCGAAGAATTGACGGCGGAAAATACCATGGGATTATGG
The DNA here is from genome assembly GCA_041660365.1 of Candidatus Shapirobacteria bacterium. Lineage (GTDB taxonomy): Bacteria > Patescibacteriota > Microgenomatia > UBA12405 > UBA12405 > UBA12158. Next base: position 33,808 of record JBAZWK010000006.1, read on the forward strand.
TTTAGAGTGGCGGGAACAAAGAGTGGAAAATATACAGAGGCGAGAAATTTGGCGATTAGAATTTTGAGAAATAAAGGAGTGGTGTGCGTCAACGAGAAAGGGTATTTGGAATGGACGAGAATGGGAAAAATAGCCCAACATGGAGTATTTTTAGAAAATAATATTCCGATTGTGCCAACAAATATTTTTTATACAAAAGATCAAATTTTAAACGGTAATATGGGGGGTGATATTTGGGGATGGCCGGTAATTGCCAAACACGAAAAAGGCTATCAGGGAAAGTCGGTGAGAAAGTTTGACACTTGGGAAGAGGAAAAGAAATTTGTTGAAAAAATTAATGAAAAGAATTTAGGAATGTTTTTGTGGCAGAAATATTTGCCGACAAAATGGGATATTCGGGTGGTGATTGTGGACGGAAAGGCAATTGGGGGGATGAAAAGATCGGCGGTGGGCGATGAATTTAGAAGCAATTTTTCGTTAGGGGGAGCAGTGGAAGAGTGGAATTTAAGTGAAGAAGAGAAAAATTTGGCCGAAAAAGTGGCAAAAATTTGCGGTTTGGATTATTGTGGAGTGGACATAATGAAAAATCCTAAATCCCAAAACCTAAATTCTAAAGAATACAAAGAAGAAGATTATGATAATTATATTCTAGAAGTGAACCGACAATGCCAATTTCAGGGTTTTGAAAAAGCGACGGGAATAAATGTCGCTAAGGCAGTGGTGGAAATGATAAAATCAAAACAATGAAACAAGTATTATTAATGGTGGGAGTGTTGTTATTGGCAATGCTGGGTTATTACTGGGTGAATACAAAAAATCCTATAAAAACAGTAGAAAATAAAACGGAGAGTGTAAAAGTAGTGGATAAAGAGGTTTATTTTGGAAGTGATGATAAATTTACGGTGGATCAAGAAACGAAAGTTAAATTGATGTTGAGGGACAATGAAGATAAAGTGGTGGGTTTTTGGGTGGAATTCAATTATGATCCGACGATGACGGAGATTAAAAATGTGGAGGTAAATAAAGGTATTTTTGATAAAAAGGCTGAAGTAAAAATTGATGTTACTAGTGGAAATGTAAAAATTATTGGTCAAAATTCTAAAAATAGAGATAAATTGGCAGTAGGAGAAATTCTGCTGGCAAATATTCAAATAAAAAATCTTAAAAAAGGCCAGACAATGTTTTATTTGAGTCGAAAAGCGGAATCAGATATTTTAGTGAAAAATAAAGTAGTGGAAAGTTATCTGGAAATGCCTAATTTTAAGATAAATATCTTGTGATATACTAATTTGAAATTTGGCTTTCCGATGTCAACTAAAGTTTCATCGGAATGGGGATAAACCCCACGGTTGGTTAGAGTTCCGATATCGACTAAAGTCTCATCGGAGTGGGGATAAACCCCACAGTTATCTAATCAGTTTTAACAATTAGGTTTTTAAATTGAATTGGTTAGAGCAGTCCGGTGTTCACCGGACGGGTCAATCAGTTCGAGTTTTATATTTGGGCAATTAGCTCAGTTGGTTAGAGCACCGTCCTGATAAGACGGGGGTCAATGGTTCGAGTCCATTATTGCCCACAGTGAAGGGATATTTGTATATTTTGAAAAGTGGAAAAAATGGTAGATATTATGTGGGAAGTTCAATAAATCCAGAGAGAAGATTACTGGAGAAACATAATAAGGGTTTAGTTGCAGCGACAAAGTATTTAGTTCCATGGAAAATTGTTTTTAAACAAGAGTATGGGGAAATAAAAATAGCAAGGCAGGTTGAGTATAAATTAAAAACTTTCAAATCAAAAGTTATTTTGGAAAAAATTATTATTTCAGGTGTTTGTAATATTGTTCCTCCGATGAATTAATATACATTAATTATCGGAGTGGGGATAAACCCTAGAGTCCATTATTGCCCACAAATGTTTTCGTTTTGAACGATAGGAATTAGGCTGGAAATAAGTCATTGAAAATGATAGCTTGGATGGCATTATTTTTATCAGGAAGTTGTGGATTATTAATGGTGTTTTTTCTAAATTGACGAAGGAAAGTCTTTTTGAGTTCTGGTGATTCCATATTTTGAATTGCAACTCTGGCGATGAATTTTTGGTTTGGAGTAAGAGAACCTTCAGTTGGAGGTTGAACAATTTGATGAAGGCTAGTTTTCACAAAGGCTTTTTCTGTAGAGGATAAACTAGCTATTATTGTTTTGAGATATTCATTTGATTTTGACATTTGGTGGAATTGTAGCATTTTTTTGTCAAAAATCTACAATTTTTGTTATTTTTGATTATTATTAGAGTGATAGAATTAAAGAATGACAGAGGTAGTAAAAGAAAAGAAATATAATTTTTTGAAATTTTTGGGAATTGTAGGGGCGACGGTGTTGATAACCTTTGGAAGTTTACAGAATATTTGGCGAACGATAAAATTGGCTTGGAGCAAGATAGTAAAAGAATAAAATCCAATCTCCCTAAATCCCTCTTTGACAAGAGGGACTTAAGATAAGTAAAATGACAAAATGGATTCAATAAAATTTTTAGTTGATTTGTTTTTGCATATTGATAAGAATTTGGCGATAGTGATTCATAATTTTGGAGGCTGGAGTTATGGATTATTATTTTTGGTGATTTTTATAGAAACTGGGTTAGTAGTAACACCATTTTTACCAGGTGATTCCTTATTATTTGCGGCCGGGGCTTTGTCGGCATCGGTGGGGGCTTTTAATATAAAATTATTATGGCCATTAATGATTGTGGCGGCTTTTTTGGGAGATACAGTCAATTATTGGATTGGACGAAAAATTGGGGCCAAGGCTTTTGACCCCAAATTTAAATTACGAATTATCAATTACGAATTACGAATTGGAAAAATATTAAAACCAGAATACTTAGATAAGGCGCAGGCTTTTTATGATAAACATGGCGGTGTGGCAATTATTTTGGCACGATTTGTGCCCATAGTTAGGACATTTGCCCCATTTGTGGCTGGAATTGGCAAAATGCATTATGGAAAGTTTTTGTCTTATAACGCGGTGGGGGGAGTAGTTTGGGTGACTTTGATGTTGATGAGCGGATATTTTTTTGGGAATGTACCATTTGTCAAAGAGAATTTTGAACTTGTAGCAGTGGCGATTGTGTTGATTTCGGTGTTGCCGATGGGGATTGAATGGTGGAAGAGTAAGAGAAAGGTATAATAAAGTATGGAAGCTAAAAAAACTTTGGCTGTAAATGCGGTGGAACAGGGAGTTAATCAGGGAATAGAGTGGAAAAAAATGTCAGCACAAGAGGGGTTGGACTTTTTTCGACGGGTAATACCCGAAAACTTGGATACGAAGAGTAGGGAGGAGGTTTTCAAAGAGAAAGTAACCTTTGTTGATGGAAAGGTGTTTGACAAAAAAGAAGATGAATTAGCGATAGCTTTTGTGAGTAGCATCAGTGATGTTTCTGGTGAAAAAAAGATGAAATTGTCGTGGGTAAGTCTATCTGGCGGTGGTGATTTGGAATGTGGGGAACCTATAAACATGGCATACCAGGAAGTCGGAGAAAAAAGGTATGTATTGATTAGTCAGCGGGCAGTCGATGAAGAAGGTAAAAATTGGGAAACTATCAGGAGATTTTCTATATGGAAAAGGTAATTTAACCTATTGATTTGGAGAAAGGGATTAGATACAATATGAACACTTGATGCAAAAGCTTCAATTCGGAATGGAAAAAATAAACACAAAACTATTAAGAATTAGGTAGGTTGTGTCCGAATTGGTAGCCGACGCAAGTCGGCTTTTTTTTGGCAATTAAGGCACTTTTTAAAAAATATGGATCCTTTGGGCCCATAGCTCAGTTGGTTACAGCGCTTCATTTGCAATGAAGAGATCGGGAGTTCGAATCTCCCTGGGTCCACTGAGTTGCGAAAGTTAGATATTTTTTATAAATATTTAATGAAGAGGTCGTCCCGATAGTCATCGGGGCCAGGTCCACCTCCGTTCCGATAAATCGGAACTAAGGCGAGACAAGGTCCACTGGGAAAATTTTTAGAATTAGGGAAAGAATCTGAATTGATTGTTTCTCTTGACTAAGAATGTACATTAACAATCTATTGAATATTTTATTTTAAATTTATCTTAGCAACTAAACTGAGTTGCTTAAGATATTAAAGAATTTTAATAAAGCAAATGGTGGATGCCTAGGTGGCTAAAGCCGAAGAAGGACGTAGAAGACGGCGATACACGTCGGGGAGTTGTCAACAAATGATGATCCGACGGATTCCGAATGAGGAAACTCTCCCAATAGAAATATTGGGGAACCCTCCGATGTAAATCGGAGAGGTGGGTAACCCGGGGAAGTGAAACATCTCAGTACCCGGAGGAAAATAAATCGAAAGAGATTCCGTTAGTAGCGGTGAGCGAAAACGGAACAGCCTAAACCATGCCGCAAGGTGTGGGGTTGCAGGGTTTTGCATAATATCTTGAAAGAACATGAGAAAGTTGTGGAATAGACTGCCAAAGAGGGTGAAAGCCCCGTATTTTAAATTTGAGTAAAGATAGGCAGAAT
>JBAZWK010000007.1:0-8062 GCA_041660365.1 Candidatus Shapirobacteria bacterium
TACCGTCTTGCTCGCTGCCATCCAAAGATAGAGCGGCTTGTGCCATTTCCTCAGTTTCGAATTCTACAAAACCGAAACCCTTGCTTCGGTGAGAGAATTTGTCGAAAACTATATTTGCGGAGATGACTGTTCCGAATTGCGCGAATGCCGCATTCAGTTGTTCATCTGTCATGTTGTAGGATAAGTTTCCTACGAAGAGCTTTTTTGCCATTTTTTTTGAATCTTTTACGATTCTAACCTTACTAATAATATGATCAGAAACTAGGTAATGCTTCCTGATCTCCAAATTATAGCATACAATAAGCCTATGCAAGCCAAATTAAATTTTTTAAGTGATATCACAATTACCCGGGAAACTCCATCAGAATCGATTTTAAATCTGCTACTAAAAAACCGTCAGATCACCGATTCGGTCTCTTTTTTAAATCCGCCTTTTCCCGAATTTAAATTAAACTCTATCAAAGCTGTTAAATTAATTCAAAAGTTTCTCGACACTCAAAAAAATATCCTAATTTACGGTGATTACGATGTTGACGGCCTTAGTTCTACGGCCATTTTATGGCAGGCTCTTTACCCCTTAGACAAAAATGTTATTCCCTTTATTCCTCACCGCGAAAAAGACGGTTATGGTTTTAAAGCCGAATCTTTTTTTAGAATTCAGACCGAAAAAAATCTCAGCTTCGACTTATTAATCACTGTCGATAACGGCATTGTGGCCGATAAAGAATTTGCCAAAATTAAGGCTAAAAATCCCAAGATTAAAATTTTAGTTATTGATCACCATTTGGCCGGTGGAAAATTAGAAAATGTCGACGCTTTGTATCATTCCACTGTCACTTCTGCCTCGGCTTTAGCCTATTTTATGGCTAAAAATTTCTCTAAGACCGCTGATTTGTCTTTAGCCGCCCTTGGCGTCGTGGCCGACTGTGAGCCACTCACTGACATTAATCGCTCCATTGTGGTTCATGGTCTAAAAGAATTAAAACTCAACCCTTCACCAGGTTTAAAAAAATTAATGGAAATTTCCGGAACAAAAATAGACTCTGTCTCTGTTTACGATTTAGGTTTTTTACTTGGACCCCGCCTTAATGCCGTTGGCCGTCTCTCTGACCCGACCGATGCTCTGCGCCTTTTGTGTAGTCAAAATTCCACTCAAGCCTCAAAATATGCCAAAGTCCTAAACGATTTTAATCAGCAACGCCAAGATCTCCAAAAAGAATCATTAGACATTGCTGATAAAAACATTGATGTTAAAAATAAAATTATTTTCATCGCTGATAAGTTTAATCCCGGCATTATTGGTCTAATTGCCGGCCGTTTAACCGAAAAATATGCCTTACCTTCAGTCATTATTGCCAAAAATGGTGAAGTCGCCAAAGGTTCCTGCCGTTCCATTCCCGAGGTTAATATTATTGAAGTTTTAAGAAAGTTTTCAGAACTTTTTGTTGATCTTGGGGGTCATCCCGGTGCTGCCGGTTTTTCCATTTTAGATAAAAATATTTCTAAATTACAGAAAAAATTAAATTTCTATTTTTCCAAAAAACTGGCCAAATATACTGCTCAAAAATCAATTAGTATCGATGCCAAAATGGATACCGGCGCCATTAATTTAAAAAATATTAAATTAATTAAAAGTTTAGAGCCTTTCGGTATTGGCAATTCTCAACCACTATTTTTATTTGAAAATTTAATTATCGAATCAAAAAAATTATTAGGTCAAACTCAAAGTCATCTAAAATTAAAAGTTTCTGGCGTAGATGCCATCGCCTTTAAAAAGGCTGATTTGGACAAAGATTTAAAAATAGGGGATTCAATCAACCTTGTCGCCCACCTCGACGCCAACACTTGGCAAGGCCGTACCTTCCCCCAGCTTATTGTCAAAGAAATAATTTTTTAAATAAAAAATGTCAAAACCAAAAGTATATTTAGCAGGTCAATCGAACGAATACGAAAATAATTGGAAAGAAGAGTTTAAAAAATTAACTAATTTTGATTTTTATGATTGGGAATTTGATTCAGATCAAAGTTCTCCCGATACTTATTTTCCTGACGATTTAAATGGAATAAGTAATGCTGATATTTTAGTTGCTAACCCTGGTTTGGCCCCATCAGAAGGAACTTGGATAGAAATTGGCTATTTTTTAGCTAAAAATACTAAAAATCCTGGAGATAGGTGTAATAAATTAATTATTATTTGGAAGAATGAAAGACAACCAGTTTGGTCAATAGATTTTGTTAATAAAACGGGAATCGTTGTATCTTCAGTCGAAAAAGCTGTTGAAGAACTCCAAAAACTTAATAATAGTAGCTGATTGTCAAAGAAATAATTAAGCAGTAGAATTCCCCACAAATAGGATTTTTGTTATAAAATCAAACTATGAGAACTTTAATCAAAGACACTGTTTCTGAAATTGGCCAATCGCTTACTATTCAAGGTTGGGTCAATTCTGTCCGAAGTTACGGCAAATTAGTCTTTGCCGACATCCGCGATCGTTCCGGAATTATGCAAATTGTTGGTGATAAAAAATTAAATGACATCAAAGTGGAATCAGTGATTGAAGTCACTGGCAATATCCGTGCCCGTGAGTCTAAATATTTTAATGACAAAATAGTTACCGGCCAAATCGAAATGGCCGTCACCGATTTTAAAATTTTGGAAAAATCCGAGGAATTACCTTTTGATATTCATCAACCTGATCTTAATTTATCTTTGCCGGTTTTACTTGACAATCGTTCTTTGTCTTTACGCAATAAAAAAGTCACTGATGTCTTTAAAGTTCAAGCCACTATCATGAAAGCTTTCCGTGATTATTTAAACTCCCAGGATTTTACGGAAATTTCTGTTCCCACTATTGTGGCCGGTTCCACCGAAGGTGGCTCAGAAGTTTTCCCAGTCGATTATTTTGGTTACAAAGCTTTTTTGGCCCAAAGTCCTCAATTGTATAAACAAGTTATGGTCTCGATTTTTGAACGGGTCTTTACTTTGGCCCACGCTTATCGCGCCGAACCCTCGGTTACTACTCGCCATTTGACTGAATATGTCGGTCTTGACTGTGAATTTGGTTTTATCAATGATTGGACAGATATTATAAAAATGGCCGATGCTACGGTTAAGGCCATCTTTAAAGCTGTTTCGGAAAAGCATCAGGATATTTTAGATGAATATGGCGTGACCATTCCTAAAACTTGTGAAAACACCCCTTGTCTTAAATTAAAAGAGGCTCTCCAAATAATTTACGAGCGCACCGGTCGTGATGTCCGTAACGAATTAGATATGGATCCCGAGGGTGAACGCGAGATTTGCCGCTGGTCTTTAGAAAAATACGACAGTGAATTAGTTTTTATTACTCACTTTTACACCAAAAAAAGAGCCTGGTATTCTATTGCCGACCCTGAAAATCCTGAAGAAACCTTAACTCTCGATTTAATTGGCCGGGGAGTCGAATGGATAAGCGGTGGCCAACGTATCAGTAATTATACCGATTTACAGGAAAAAATTAAATCACGTGGTCAAAATCCGGCTGATTTCGAATTGCCCTATGGCCAGTCATTTAAATACGGCATGCCCCACGAGGGTGGTTTTGCTATTGGTCTCGAGCGCATTACCCAAAACATTTTAGGTTTAGACAATATTCGCCAGGCTTCACTTTTTCCCCGTGATATGGAAAGAATTGATCAAAGATTATCATTGATTGGCCAATCTTTTGGCGGTCCAAAAATTGATTTAAATACTAAATTAGTCAATTATTTAAAAGAAAACAGTGTTGAATTTAAAGAAATAAAACACATCGCCACCACTACTTCCGAAGAATCGGCTAAAGCTCGCGGTACCAGAATTGAACAAGGTGCCAAAGCCCTTTTAATGATGGCTGACAACAATCCTATTTTAATTGTTTTATCAGCGGCCAAAAAATTAGATAATAGTGCTTTTAAAAAACAATTTAATTTTAAAGACCTTAAAATGGCCAATTCTGAAGAGGTAGAAAAAATTTCCGGAGCTCAAATTGGCGGTGTGCCACCCTTTGGCAATTTATTTAATGTTCCCGTTTATGTTGATGAATCTTTTTTAAGCGAACCAGAAATCGCTTTCAATGCTGGTTCTAAAGAAAAATCGATTATAATGAAGTCTAGTGATTTTCAAAAACTCGTTCATCCTCAAATTGGTCAATATACTCTCTAAACTAATCCGTTCCTCTTATTTTTATTACGGTTTAATTCTCGGTCTTGGTGTGGCCTTGTCACTTCTTCCTTACTCTTTAAAGGCTGCCCCAAAAAAAGATCTTTTAAATTTTCAACACCCACTCCAGCCGGTAGTTAAAACTAAAAATTTACCTAACTTATCAACAAATTACTATATATTGATCGATAATGACACCAATCAAATTCTACTTTCCCAAAACGCCAATTCCCGGGTTTATCCGGCTTCCACCACTAAATTAGCCACGGTTTTAACCGCTCTAAATATTTATCCCTTAGATGAAGTCGTCACTGTTAAGGCTTACAACAATGGTCAAAATATGAGTCTTCAAGACGGTGAAAAAGTCACTATTAGAACCTTAGTTTCCGGATTATTAATTTATTCGGCCAATGACGCTGCCTTTAATCTAGCCAATCACTATCCCCAGGGTCCACTTGCCTTTGTCGATCAAATGAATAATTTAGTTAAAAAATATAATATAAAAAATACTCACTTCGTTAATTATGATGGTCTTCACGATAATAATCATTATTCCACTCCTTATGATTTGGCCCAAATCGGTCGACTGGCCTCTCAAAATCCTACTGTTCGAGAGCTAGTTAAAACTAAAGAAATCACCTTATCTGATATTTACGGCCAAATTACTCACCACCTTACTACTACTGATGAGTTGTTAGATCTCGTTCCTGAAATCGAAGGTTTAAAAACCGGCTGGACTCCAGAGGCTGATGGTTGCTTTATTGGACTCCTCAATATTAATGGTCACTACTTAATTTCTGTCGTCGCTCAAAGCAATGATCGTTTTGCCGATACCAAAATGCTAGTCACTTGGGCTAAAGACAATCTTAATTGGAATATTTATCAGTAATTGCCCTAACATAGGCGACAAATCCACCGTCACCTTCAAAGACGTAAACTGGCTTTAAATATTGAGTTAAATCCACTGGTTCAAAATAGGCTAAATAAATTTTTCTGATTACCACCGAAGTTGCTGTCGTATCATTCGCTGGCCAATAATTGCCGTTTTGCAAACTAGTTATGGCTTCCTTGGTACTAATGATCGGATAAGTTGAACTCGAGGCCGCCGAAGTATCTATACTAATATGTTTAAAATTTACTTCTACAATTTTTTTAGCGCTAACACTGGAACCGGACACTAAAACTGACACCGAAGCCTTACCAACTTCACTGGAAACTACCGAAATATTGTTATCTAAATTTTTTCGGAAAAAATCCACCCGAATTATGTTTGCCTCTGATAAAGAATTTACTGACTGTAGGCCATTATAATTAATTTTCCAAAAACTTACTTTTTGTTCACCATTACTCAAATCATCACTCAATAAATTTCCCTGTGATAAAAAACTTTTTGCCAAAGTGACCGCTCCCTCTTTGCTGGGCATTTCATCGGGATTCTGTAGCAATTGATCCGAAAGATAGGGATAACTTAGTTTAAAACTATTTTCTAAAACATTCATGGTCAAAGTTTTATTGCTTATCGGGTCATTAAATTGATAAATTCCCGTAGAAACTTCCATTGGCTCACTGGTAAAACCCAACAAAGCCGCGGTTTTTTTATTTTCCTCCAAAGCCCCCAAAACACTTTTTGACCGATAAATTACGTAAACCTTGGCTTGGTCTCCAAAACTGGGTAAAGTGTCATTAGCTAATTCAGTGGTAAAAGTTTTTTTAGTAAAAGTTTTCTCTGGAAAAACAATTTTAGTCAAAACTCCAAAATAAGTCGTCGGCGCCACATAAGCCGGATGGGCTTTTTGGTAGGCTTTAACTGCTGACGTTAACCCCCACCAAAAAAACAAAAAGACTCCCAGCCCTAATCCGCCGTATTTAACGACTCTTCGGCTGACATAAGCCACTTCGGTTAAAGAAGACATAATTTATTCTACATTAAAATGTTAAAATATTCCCATGTCCGACACTAATATTGTTCGCACCCGCATGGCTCCTTCGCCAACCGGGGAATTGCACATCGGCGGTCTGCGGACTTTACTTTATGATTATGCTCTAGCTCGGCAAAATCATGGTCAATTTATTCTTCGTATCGAAGATACCGATCAAAAACGTTATGTCACTGGCGCCGAAACTAGAATTCTTCAGGTCATCAAAGATTATGGTCTAAATTGGGATGAAGGCCCCGATATTGGTGGTCCTTACGCTCCTTATACCCAATCCGAACGTCTTAATATTTATCAAAAATATATTAAGGAATTATTAGATAAAGGTCTGGCTTATTATTGTTTTTGTACTGAAGAAAGGCTAAATGAAATTCGCGCCCTTCAAAAAGCTAATCATCAAATTCCTCGTTATGATCGGCATTGTTTAAATTTAACTAAAGAAGAAATTGACGCTAAATTAAAAGCCGGCGAACCCTATGTTGTCCGTCTAAAAATGCCCGATAATGAAAATATTGAATTTAATGATTTAATCCGAGGCAAAATAAAATTTAACACCCGAGATTTAGACGATCAAGTTTTAATTAAATCCGACGGCATTCCTACTTATCATTTTGCGGTGGTGGTTGATGATCATTTGATGAAAATTACCCACGTGTTTCGCGGCGAGGAATGGCTTTCTTCCACCCCTAAACACATTTTGCTTTACCGCTATTTTGGCTGGGAGCCGTCTCTTTTTGCCCATCTTACGGTTTTATTAGATCCAACTCATTCGGGTAAAATGAGCAAACGCACCGGCTCTGTTTCTGCCCAAGCTTTTTTAAATGATGGTTATCTACCCGAGGCTATGCTTAATTTCTTGATGCTTTTGGGTTGGAACCCCGGTACTAAACAAGAACTTTTTTCACTTGATGATTTTGTTACCCAATTTTCTGTTGAAAAACTAAACAAAAAAGCCGCTATTTTCGATCGCAAAAAATTAGACTATTTAAATGGTCTTTATATTCGTCAAAAAAGTGACGAGCAATTATTACCTTATTTTAAGAAATTCTTACCCGAGGCTTCCGATGATCAAATTAAAATTTTAATTCCGGTTTTAAAAGAGCGTCTCGTCAAATTTTCCGATTTACCTGAAGTCACCAAATTTTTACTTGAAGATATAAATTACGATAAAGAATTATTGTTGAAAAAAGGTACTAGCCCCGAACTTGCCACCGAAATTTTAAATAAAATTATAAATTTAATTTCTACTCTAAAAACTTTTGACTTCTCAACTATTAATACTAATTTTCTAAATTTAATTAAAGATAATAATTGGAATACTGGTGAATTTTTTATGATTTTTAGAGTCGCTATTTGCGGCTCTGCCTTTACTCCACCGGTCGTTGATTGTCTGCCGGCCTTGGGTAAAGAGGGGACTCTTCGTAAACTTAATTTGGCTCTCGAAAAACTAAAGTAATTTTTGTTACACTATTTTAGTGATTCTATTTTTACTTTTATTCTCTCTATCTTTTACATCGCCAATTTTCGCCGCCCCTCAGGTTTCTATTATTAATTACCCCTCGTCAGTCGCTGTTGGTGACACTTTCCCGATTACTTTTAATGTGTTTTCTGCCGACATTGGCACTACTTACCATTATAAAATTGTCGGCGATACCGCCGCTGATATTTCTATTTTTCCCTCATGTGCCAGTAAATATGACGACTGTTTAAATTTAACGATTTTAGATTCTGTAAATAATCTGGCCACTGCTTCGGCAAAAATCAATTCAGTCAATAATTTTAATAATCTAAAAATTAGAATTGCTCAAAGCGATCAACATTCTAAAACTTACGATAGTGCTTTTGTCAATATTGTTTCTTTCATCTCGCCGGAGCCTACTGGCGAAGGCGGACCCACCCCCATCGTCTCGCCGGAGCCTACGGCAAAGGCGGATTTAATTATCACCGAAAT